>CBHTTW010000038.1:0-13577 GCA_966096025.1 uncultured Alphaproteobacteria bacterium
CACGACAAGCCCGGATCGACCGCGCCGGTCGCCGGCTGAGCGGCGGGGGGGGGGCCCCCCCCCCCGCCCCCCCCCCCCCCCCCCTCGGCCGGGGATGACATTGGGGACTAGCGTGCGTCTTCGGCTTGCAGCTCGGCAAAGGAGACATGGCAGGACCCGCCATGCTTTTCGAAATAGCGCTGATGGCTTTCCTCGGCCTTCCAAAAGATGGGGGCGGGTTCGATCTGGGTCACCACCGGCTGCTTCCACTTGCCTGAGGCCTCGACCTTGGCCTTTTCCTCCGCCGCGATGCGGGCCTGCTCCTCGCCATGGGTGAAGATCACCGAGCGATACTGGGTGCCGAAGTCCGGCCCCTGGCGGTTCTTCTGGGTGGGGTTGTGCATGCGGAAGAACAGCTCGACCAGTGTCCGGTAGGAGACCTTGGCCGGGTCGAACGTCACCTCGACCACCTCGGCATGGTAGGTCTCGTCATGGCAGACTTGGCGGTAGGTGGGGTTGTCGGTGGTGCCGCCGGCATAGCCGGAGACGGCATCGCTCACGCCGGGGACCTGGCGGAAGAAATCCTCCACCCCCCAGAAACAGCCAGCGCCGAACAGTGCCTTTTCCATCTCGAACCTCATGTCTGAATTGCTCCCATAATACGCACGGAGCGCAGGTCCGTTACATGGCGCAGAAGGGATGCGCACCAGGCGCGCAGCCGGTATAGAAGCGCATGGCTTCGTTCGTTTTTGGCGCGCATGTTTCTCTTGTCATCGGGGCAAATCCGGCCCTCCTGAACTTCGCACCTCACTTTAGCCTCTTGCCCTATCCTGTTGTCTGGACAGATATTGTTTGTTCAGGGGAGGGGGCGCCGTGAACGTCGTCATCATCGGCGCCGGGGTGGCTGGCCTGGGCATCGGCTGGCGGCTTTTGCAGGCCGGTTGTCAGGTCACGATCCTGGAACGCACCCAGCCCGCCACGGGCGCCAGCTGGGCGGCGGCGGGCATGCTGGCGGTCACCGCCGAGCTGGAAGAATCCGCCGAGGCCGAACGCGGCCTGGCGCTGCGCTCCCATGCCCTGTGGCCGGGCTTTGCCGCCGAGCTGGAAGCCGCCAGCGGCCGCCGGGTGTTCCTCAGCCGGGTGGGGGCGCTGCTGCTGGCGGCCGACCCCGCCGGTCTGGAAGTGATGCGGGGGCGCGAGCAGGGCGAGCTTCGGGTCCTGGGCCGGGACCAGGCGAGGGGCCTGGTGCCGCTGCTGGGAGAGCGGACCGTCGGGGGCCTCTGGTCGCCGCATGAGGCCCATGTCGACAACCGCGCCTTGGGCGAGGCGCTGACCATCGCCTTCCTCAGGTGCGGCGGTGTGCTGAACGCCAATGAGGCGGTGGTGAGCATCGAGGCCGGGCCCTTGGTCCGTACGCCCTATGGTCATTATACGCCCGACGCGGTGGTGGTGGCGGCGGGCGCCTGGAGCAGCCTGGTGGACGAAACGCCCATCCAGCCGGTCAAAGGCGAGGTGATCGCATTGATGCCGCCCCCCGGCGCGGTCCTGCCGGTGCCGGTGGTCTGGGGCGAGGGGGTCTATTGCGTGCCGCGTCCGCATCTGGGCGAGGGCGGGCGCCTGTTGATCGGCGCGACGGTGCAGGAAGAAGGCTTCGACACCAAGCCGACCCCGGAAGGACGCGATCAGTTATGGGCGGCCGCCGCCAAGCTGATGCCGTCCTTGAAGGGCTGGACCTTGGCCGATCACTGGGCGGGTCTTCGCCCCAAAAGTCCCGACGGCTTGCCCTTGCTGGGACCATCGGGCAGGGATGGCGTGTTTGTGGCGGGCGGCCAGTATCGCAACGGCATCCTGTTCGCGCCCGCCATCGCCCAGGAGATGGCGGATATCGTCATGGGCAAAGGTGCGGTTATTCCAGACTTTGATCCGCAAAGATTCAGCAGGAGTTCGTCATGAGTGAGTTCACCGTCGATCCCGTCATCCAGAAGTTGACCTATCAGCTGGCCGATTGGCCGCTGAGCCGCCTCTTTCTCTACAATGACAGCCGCTATCAATGGGGCCTCTTGGTGCCGCGCCGTCCCGGCGTGATCGAGATGTGCGATCTGGTGCCGGAAGACCAGGCCAAGCTGATGGCCGAGATCGTCAAACTGTCGAACCTGATCCGCACCCTGCCTGGCGTGGAAAAAATCAATGTCGGCAATCTGGGCAATATGGTGCCGCAGCTGCATGTCCATGTGATCGGGCGGCGCAAGGGCGATCCCGCCTGGCCGGGCCCGGTCTGGGGTCATAGCGATCCGCAGCCTTGGCCGGAACCCGGCGATGCGCCGCTCAGCCTCGCGGTGAAAGGTCTATAATAGGGGCGGGTGAATCGGGCGAAAGAAGCCGCGTGAAATCATTTGCCATGTTCCTGAAAATCGCCGCGGCGGTGATCGTGGTCGCGCTGGTTGCGGGCGCGCAGATCGGTACGCGCGCCACCATCCCGCCGGACGCCACGGTCTATGCCGATGACGGGGCGCGCACCATCGTGGCGCCGCAATGCCGCGAGGTCTGGCAGCGATATTCCGCAAGACCGGGGGCGCAGCTTCGCAAGACGGTTTATTCCGAGCTTCAGGAGCGAGGCTATCTGCCCAACAAGAATTGCGAACAGCTTGGCGCCTTTGTCCAGCCCGGCCCGACCTGGACGCGGACACTGTTCATCAAGACCGGGTTGGTGCCCGAGCCCCGTTACTGGTGGGATGAAGGTCGGAAGTAGCGCCGCCGCCAAGCCGTTCTTCCTGGCTGACGCGCTCAAATCTTTGCGCAATCCCGGACCCCGCGATTTTAAGAAACGGTTAACCAAAAAAGGGCAGAAAAGGCTCATGCAGGCAGAAGCCGCACAGAGTTCCTTGTCCTCCATGGCCGCCGCGGGCGCGGACCGCGTGGTCGCGGCCCTGCAAAAGGCCGCCGCCAAGACCGGATCGGACTTCCATTATCTGTTGGGCACCGCCATGCGCGAGTCCAGCCTCAAGCCCCACGCCCAATCCAGCACATCCTCGGCCACCGGGCTTTTTCAGTTCATCGAGCAGACTTGGCTGGGTCTGGTGAAAGAGCACGGCGCCGAGCACGGCCTGGGCAACCTGGCCGCCGCCATCACCAGGCAGCCCGACGGCCGCTATCGCGCCGACGCCGAGGTCAAACAGAATATCCTGGCGCTGCGCAAGGACCCGGAAGTCTGTGCCCTGATGGCGGGCGAATATGCCAAATCCACCCAGGGCACCTTGCGCGCCGGCCTGGGCCGCGAGGTCTGCGGCGGCGAACTTTATGCCGCCCATTTCCTGGGCCCCGATGCGGCGCTGAAACTGATCAAGCTGGCGGCCAGCGATCCCGGCGCCAGCGCCGTGGCGCAATTTCCCCAGGCCGCTTCCGCCAACAAGAGTGTGTTCCTGCATGCCGACGGCACCGCCAAATCGGTGCGCGAAGTCTATGACTGGGCGGTGCGCCAGCCGGGCGCGGCGGGCACCTTGCGCGCGCCGCAAGTGGCCGAAGCGGCGCAGCCTGTCACCACCAAGCAGGAGGCGATGATCAAGGTCGCCAACGCCCAGGACTCCCAGATCCAGATGTTGATGGAAAGCGTGATGAACTGGCAGCCCAAGCACAGCGCCTTTGGCGCCATGTTCGGCTCCAATGATTCCACGCCCAGTTCGACCATGAGCTTCGGCTCGGGATTGCTCAGCATCCTGTCGGATGCCAGGAACCGGCAGTCCTAGGGCTGCTTCTTTTTCACCGCCGTCAGAACCTCGTTCACCCGTGCGTCCAGCTCGGCACACAATGTCTGCGCGGTCTTGTTGCCGCTGTCCTTCATCGCATTCTTGTGGATCAGCTGGATGGCGGTGACATGGGCGTCGATCAAGGTCAGCGGTAGCGCGGCGGTGGAAGGTAACTCGCCGATCATGCGCGCCAGCGAGGCGGCAACGCGGGCGATCAGCGGATAGTTGTAGGTCGGCGCCTGGCCCTTGATGTCATGGGCGCCGCGCAAAAGAGCGGCGCGCGCCTCGCCATCCGGTGTCGCGGCATAGCGGGCACGCGCCGCGGTCAGCTTTTTCACATCCTCGGCGATCCAGTCGCTGAATTCGCTTTTCAGCTCCTCCATCGCCGCTTCGGCGCGCTCCATGGCGGCCAGATCGGGTCCGCCCTTGCCGCCGCCGACCTTGGCCTTGAGCATATTGGGCGGCATGAACAGTTCGATCGGTTGCTTGCGGGCCATGCGTTACTCCGCTGCTGCCTGTCCGGGCTTTTCGGTGCGGCGTTCGCGGCCGCGGAAATCCTCGATATGCCGGCGGCGGCAGGGGCCGAAATAAACGCCGGTGCGCACATAGGGGCGCGGTTGTTCGATCACCGACACCAGCCGCGACATCATGGTTTTGACCGAGACGGGCTTGGCGATGAATTCGTTGACGCCGGCATCGCGCGCCTGGCGCACATGGTCCAGCGACGTGTGGCCGGTCAGCATGATCACCGGCACGAAGGGGTTGGGCGCCTGGGGATTGGTGCGGATCATCTGGACAAGGTCCAGGCCCGACATCCCTTCCATTACCCAGTCCAGCACAAGGACATCGGGATTGGTTTCGCGCAGCACGGTCCAGGCGCGTTCGCCATTCTCGGCCTCGCTGATTTGCTGCACGCCGAAGGCCTGCAGAATGGTGGTTACGAGTTTGCGCATATGGACATTGTCATCCACCACAAGCACGCGTACCCGGTCGAAACGATAACCGCTCATGCAAAACAACACCCGCCCCAACCCGGCCCAATGCCGTGAAGTCCCCGGACGGACTAGCTCCGGCTGCGTAGTTAGCTTAACGGGCGTTAAGGGGTGGTGAATGGGCGCAACATTCGTCTGTATACAGACGTACGCTCGGCGCGCTGCACAAGATTCAGTCGGAAAATTGCTCGGCCAGGATCCGCTCGTCCAGATTGTGCCCCGCGTCATAGAGCATGGTCATGGAGATGGCGCGGTCTTCGGCCACATCCACGGCGGTGACGTCGCGCACTTCGAAATCGTCGGCCACGGCGCTAACCGGACGCTTGGCGCTTTCCAGGATTTCGAACCGTACCTTGGCGCGATGCGGCAACAGCGCGCCGCGCCAGCGGCGGGGACGGAAAGCCGAGATCGGCGTGAGTGCCAGAAGATCGGCATCGATCGGCAGGATCGGGCCGTGGGCGGAAAGGTTGTAGGCGGTGGAGCCCACCGGCGTGGACACCAGCACGCCGTCGCAGATCAGTTCCAGGATGCGGGGCTTGCCGTCCACCGTGATGCGGATCTTGGCGGCCTGGCGGGTCTCGCGCAGCAGCGAGACCTCGTTGAAGGCGCGCGCCTCGATGGCGCCCGAGGCATTGTGCGCCGTCATCTTGAGGGGATGGATCACCGCCCGTTCGGCGGCGGTCAAGCGTTCCAAGAGATCGCCTTGGCGATATTCGTTCATCAGGAAACCCACCGTGCCGCGGTTCATGCCGTAGATCGGTTTGCCCTTGCCGGTGAAGGCATGCAGGGTTTGCAGCATGAAGCCGTCGCCGCCCAGGGCCACGACAATCTCTGCTTCTTCCGGCCCGGCCTCGCCGTAACGGGCGCGCAATTCCGCAAGCGACTCCTGCGCGTCCGCCACACCCGTAAAATGCAACTTGGTCATGATGCCCTGAAAGCGCCCTGGGGAGGCGGGAACAGTATCACAGGCTTATGGAGAGCCCAAAAGACGCAAAAGACGTCAGGCGATCTGCATATTCTTCAGCTCGGCGGTCGCGGCCGGGCGCGTCATGACGCTGAAGATCGAATCCACCGCTTCATTGTCCGACTTGGACAAGGCCAGCGGCATGCGCCGGCTCTGGCGCGAAAGATTGAACACGGTGGCGAAGACCGCGCGATCCATGCCCACGGCGCGGCAGGACAGCGCCACGGCGCGGGCGCCGCCATTGTAGAAAGCATCGCGAAACGCGTTCAGCTCCATCTCCAGCAAACGCGAGAAAGCCAGATCGAACAGGTCGGCCTGTCCCTGGCTGAGCACGCGCATCAAAAAGCCGGTCTTGAGCTGGCCGCTGCTGGAAAGCTTGTCGATCAGTTTCTGCGCGCTGTCGGTGGGCTGATCCTTCGCCTCGGACGGCGGGCTCTTGACGATGCGAACCGCCTCGCTGAGCGAATGCTGCACCGACTTGGGCGCCATCTGATAATGGGTGACGATGAAGGATTTCAACGCATCCGAGACCCATTCGCACATATCGTTGGCGAGCTGGGGCGGCAGGTCGGTGCGGCGGACCAGGGGTTCCTGCAATCCGGTCAGGTCGCGCGATTTTTCAACCAGGCTTTTGTAGGTGCCTTCGGAAATCCTGGCGGTGGCATTGCGCACCAGGGTCACCAGCACGGATTCATAGTTGGAGCGCGCCAGCTCGTCGGTGACCGGCGTGCCGATATTGGGACGTCCCGCCACCGCTTCCAGATGGCCGACGCCGGCATGGGCGATCAGGCGCAGCATGTCGGTTTCGGTCAGAAGCGGCGAATGCAGGATCAGGGGGCGGGCGACTTCGACGGTGTCGTCGACCAGAAGCAGGATCAGGTCGTGCGGCGCGGTGGTGTCCTCGGACAGGCGCTGGGCGAGGGCGATGCGGATCGCCATTTCCACATCCTGGGTCAAGCGGCGCAAAATCTCGCGCATCAACTCGCGCTCGCGCTGGTTCAGGCCGGCGCCTTGGATGCGATAGAGGGAAGCAACGGCGAGATAGATTTCCTCGCGGCTGGCGCCGGATTTGGGATTCATGGCGAGCTGGGCCAAGCGTCCCATATCGCTCATATCTTGTGCTGTCAGCGCCACGTTGTGATCCTATGCATTCTGCATGGGCCGTAAGCCGGCCTTGTTGCGTAATTATCTATCAGCGATTTCGTTAAAACCCGCTTAAACAGGAACTTTTTGTTCCCCGTTCATTCCCATACGGACGAATAGTTATACCCGCTTTCGGGTGGTTTAGGCCTTGGTGAGCCACAAACGCTTGAGAAAGGCGAGGCCGGGGTCGGTGATGGAGGCCAGCGGCGTGGCGGATTTGAAGGTGACGCCGATCTCGCCGCTCTTGCTCCAGACCAGCTTGGCGTCATAGGCGACGCGGTCACGGATATTGATCAGGTAGAAATCCGCCGGCAGCAGCGTGCTGCCGGCAATCGCCAGACGGGCTCCGTTCTCCGAAAGATTGCGGATGGTGCAGTGAAGACTGTGCACGCCTTCGTCATAGGCGATGATGCCGGTCAAAAGGACCCGCTTGCGCGCCTTGGGCCGTCGCTCCGCCATCGGCGGCGGATCATTTTTATCGTCGTTACCCAATGCGGTTCCCTGGCCTGGTTCGAGCAAAAAGCTTTCCCCGAGGGCGGCCGAAAATCTGTCCATGCGCCACAATAGCTTGCGACAGTTTGGGACAAATTAAAGGGCGGCGCAGCCCCTATACGTAAAGACCCTTACCCCGGCGCCCGTTCCGCCCGGCCGGTGCTTGCGCAAGTTCCCGAAAAGGTGTGCGGTTCCGCCATGCCCAAAACGCATCTGCTTGCAATCGACCAAGGCACGACTTCGACCCGCGCGATTCTGTTCGACGCACAGGCCAGGCCGGTGCGCAGCCATGCCGTAAGCCTGCGCCAGATCTATCCCGCCAATGGCTGGGTCGAGCATGATCCGGGCGAGATCTGGCGCGCCGTGCTGGAATGCTGCCGCGCGGTGCTCAAAGGCGTGGAGATGGATACGGTGGCGGCGCTGGGCATCACCAATCAGCGCGAGACTTCGCTGATCTGGGACAAGAAGACGGGTGCTCCCTTGCACAATGCCATCGTCTGGCAGGACCGGCGCGGGGCGCAGCGTTGTGCCCAACTCAAACGCCGGGGACTGGAGGCAGCCATCACGCGCAAGACCGGCCTCAGGCTGGATCCGTATTTCTCGGCGACCAAGCTGGAATGGCTGCTGAAGAATGTGAAGGGGCTCAAGGGAAAACAGATCGCCTTCGGCACCATCGACAGCTGGCTGATCTGGAATCTGACCAAGGGCAGGGTGCATGCCACCGACGTCACAAATGCGTCACGCACCCTGTTGTGGAACCTGAAGACCCGCGATTGGGATGAAAGCCTGCTCAAACTGTTCGGCGTGCCGCGCGCCATCCTGCCGCAAGTGCGCGAGAGCAGCGGCGATTTCGGCCTTACCGATCCCATGCTGTTCGGCCGGGCGATTCCGATACTGGGCGTGGCGGGTGACCAGCAGGCCGCGAGTTTCGGCCAAGCCTGCTTTTCACCCGGCGATGTGAAGGCCACCTACGGAACGGGGTGTTTCGTTT
The DNA here is from genome assembly GCA_966096025.1 of uncultured Alphaproteobacteria bacterium. GTDB lineage: Bacteria > Pseudomonadota > Alphaproteobacteria > Micropepsales > Micropepsaceae > Rhizomicrobium. The sequence goes on from CBHTTW010000038.1 coordinate 8,305, forward strand.
TGGTCAACACCGGCGAACGCGTGCCGCGTTCGCGCAACCGCTTGCTCGCCACCGCGCTGGCGCAAAAACACTATGCCATCGAGGGCAGCATCTTTATCGCGGGCGCCTTGGTGCAGTGGCTGCGGGACGAGGTAGGGCTCCTGACGACGGCGGCCGAGAGCGAGGCTTTGGCCAAGCGCGCCAAACCGGCCGAGGGACTTTATGTCGTTCCCGCCTTCACCGGATTGGGCGCGCCTTATTGGCAGCCCCATGCGCGCGGCGCGATCCTGGGCCTGACGCGCGACATGGGCAAATGCGAGATCGTGCGTGCGGCGCTTGATTCCATTGGCTTTCAGACACGCGACCTTTTGGAGGCGATGCGGCGCGACATGCAGTCCGCCGGTCTCAAGCGGCTTAGGATTTTGAAAGTCGATGGTGGTATGGTGGCGAATGACTGGTTCTGCCAGCGCCTTGCCGACCTCACCGGCTTGGTGGTTGAGCGGCCGAAGGTGACCGAAACCACCGCCTTGGGCGCCGCCTACCTTGCAGGTATTTGTTCAACGATATTCAAAAATGAAGAAGACGTCGCGGCGCGATGGATGCTGGATCGCCGCTTCAATCCAGCGATGAAGCGCGCGGAGCGCGATCGTCTTTATGCCGGCTGGCAAGCCGCGATCCGCCGCATCCAATAGTCTGTATACCATTCCAAAATTTCTGCCGTTGACACGCCGATGTCGTGCGCTCAGGGTCCCCGGCGTTGGGGGGAACCATCGTGACAGGCCAAATATTGGTCATGGAAAGTGTGCGCAGCAGCCGCCGCAAGCCGGAAAGCTTGGCGCGGTTGAAAGCGGCGGCACGCAAGCTGTTCATCGAACGCGGCTATGACGCCACGCGCCCACAGGACATCGCCAAGGCGGCAGGTTTGGGGCACGGTACTTTCTATCTTCACTATCCCGACAAGCGCGCCTGTTTTCTGGCGTTCATCGCCGAAGCGCGCCACGAACTCGACGATCATATCCAATCGCGCCGCCTTCAGGGCGCAAGCCTGGAGCAAAGCATCGCTGCCGCGGTGATCGCGATCAGCGAATATGCCGAAAACCAACCCGGCGTGATGCGCGCCGCATTCACCGATGAGCGCATGATCGATGCCGACGGGACGCCCTCGCGTTCGTTGCTGGCGGAGTGGGGCGAGCAATGGGCCGATACGGTGCGCGCCGTGGCCAAAACCAGCCCCGTCTCCGCCGCCCATGATCCCGATATTATCGGCCAGGCGATTGCGGGCGCGCTGCACCAGGCCGGGCAGCAGTCGCATCGTTCGCCGCTGGGGCGCGAAGCGCTGGTGAAAAATCTCACGGCTTTCATTTCCAGGGCCCTGAAACCGGCATGAAGGCGTATTTGCGGCGTAAACTTTTGTAATCTCTCGGTACCTTGTATAACAAGCTAGTGCGTGCTAGGACGGGCGGGCTGTCATTCAAGGAACCCGTCATGACCATCCGTTCTGCCGCCGCTATGCTGTTGCTGACAACCGCCGTCACTCCGGCCATGGCCCAAACCGCTTCGGATCAGGCGATCAGCGCGTTTGTCGACAGCCATAGCGCCACCACAAGGCTGGAGAAGATCGCGCGCTGGGATGAGGGCGTGTGCCCGTCCATCACCGGCCTGCCGGCCAATTTCGTCAAATTCATCAGCAAGCGGATACGCGATGTCTCCGCTTCGGTGGGCGCCCCGGTCAGTGCCGACGAAAACTGCCGCGTCAATATCCAGATCGTCTTCACCACCAAGCCGCAGGACCTCCTCAACACTGTCCGCGAGAAGCAGCATGTGATGTTGGGTTATTTCAGCAGTTCGTCCCAAGGCGATGAGCTGGCCAAGGTCAAGCATGACATCCAGTCCTGGCACGCCATTCAGACGGTCGATCTGCGCGGCAACAAGTTGATCGACAGCCGCAATGCGGGCCAGGGCAATGCCCAAGGCAGCCCGATGCAGGCGAACGCCACCAGCAGCAGCGGCATGCGGATCGGCGACGGGCTGCACAGCAGCTATTTTGCCGGGCTGGTTGTGGCCAATCCCGACAAGCTGGGCGATGCGGAGATCGGCGCGCTGGCCGATCACATCACCATGCTGGCGCTGGCCCAGCCGGCGGAGCTGGGCGTGTGTCAGGAATTGCCCAGCATCCTGGACATGACCAATACCACCTGCCGCAAGGATGCGCCGGTCAAGGGGCTGACCAAGGCCGATACCGGATATTTGAAGGGTCTTTACAAGCTGGATCCCGGGGCTTCGTTGCGCGCCCAAAAGGACACGCTGGCCTACGAGATCAGGCAGGCTCTGGCGGGTTCTTAAATCGTCATTGTCACAAGCGCGGCGCTGCCTGACGGCAGGTCCAGCATTGCTCTGCCACGCGATAGTTTGAGCGGCTCGCTTTTGCCGCCGATCCATTTTCCGTCCGCATCCACCGCTGCGCCGCCCAGCGTGATGCCGCCGGCGGCGCTCAGCGATGGCGCGCTCAGCCGCATCGCCCCAGCCTGTCTGGCGGCCGGACCGGAAATGGAAACGGCCGCGTCGCGGCTCATATCCTTGTTGATCACCGCCAGGGTCACGCGCGAGCCCGCGCGGGTGGCGTAAGCGGTGAGATTGAGCCCGCCCTTGTCCAGAGTGACGGCGAGCTGCTGGCCTTTGCCGGCCTGGGCGAAAGCCAAGAGGCCGTAATATTCCGGCGCGGCGGTGTAACGGCCGGCAAGGTCGTCATGGATCGGCGTGTATCTGCTCACCACCCCCAGATGATTGACGCCGGTTTGCATATTGACGCCGGCGCAGTCATGGCCGGCCAGCACAAAAAGATAATCCAGCGCCCATAGCGCCGAGGCGAAACTGTCGCTGACCCCCGCCTTGCCGCCGCCGGAGAAGGAGGCGGTTTCGCACATCCGCCACGGAATTCGCGCGGCCTGGGAGATTGATTGGAATTTGGCCAGCACCGGTTGGTATTTTTTCTCTTCCGCCAGCATGAAGGGGATGGTCGCGGCGGGATTTTCCTGGCCGGTGATGTAATGGTGCGCGGTGAGCAAGGCCAGGTCGCCGGCTTCGTCCTTGGCGAAGGACTGCATCCAATCCAGCGAATGCATGGCGATGTCGGGGCCCGCGAAAGGCGCACGCGGTAGCTGGCTGCGGATCGCCGTCTTGTAACGGCGAAATTCGCCATGCCAGGCGGCATAGTCGTATTTGCCCTGGCGATGGCCGGCCTGCACGAAGAGATCGGGCTCATTGCCGACTTCGAAGGCGATCAGGCGATTGCCCACCGCATCGGCCACGGCGCGGGCTTCCTCCACCATATTGTCCAGTTTGCCGGTGCCCAGATTGAGGCCCCAGATCAGGTTCCACCCCGTAGCGTCCAGGAAAGTCTTGAGTTGGCGCAAGCTGCCCTGCGTCAGCACCGTGTCTTTTGGAAGAAACTTCGGGGTGCCGTTGGCGTCGTAGCTGGAATAGTCGGAAACATTGCCGCCCACCCGGATCACGCCTTTGCTCCCCAAGGCGCGGACCAGTTGGACATAGGCCTGATTGTCCGCCGACAACAGGCCCGGTCTCGCCACCGCGGAGGATTCGAAACTCAGCCCCATATAATCGGCGGGCAGGGTGCGCAGAATGCGGCGCGGCTCGATGCGGATGGAGACATTCTCGGCGGCCAGGGCGGCGCGCGGAAGCAGAGGGGCCGCCACAGCCGACGCCAGGACGGTTCTGCGTGTGAGATGCATCGCAAACCTCCGCGAAAAAATTCAGCGCCGCGCCCAGGCGCAGAGATGCGCCAATCCTATGCCCGGAAGCGCCAGCACCGCCATCAGGATCAGGCCCATCGGCAACAGGCTGAAGCCGGCACCGCCCGCGATCATGACAAAAAGCTGCATGAACATCAGGGTGAGGGCCCAGCGCCAGGGGCGCTCAGGGAACACAAAGCCCAGCACGCCGCACAGGACCATAGCGGCGGGATAGGCGAGGGTCCAATAATGCGGCGAATCCCAGGGCTCGGTGCGCTGGCCCAGCATGGCCGTCACGGTCCACAGCATCAGCCCCAGAAAGGCTGCGGCGGCGTAGGCAATGGTCGCGGTGCGCGGCATGCGGCGCTAAGGCGCCAAGCCCAGCACGCGTGCCGGATTGGTCTTGGCCATCTTGTCGATGTCGGCCACCGGCAGCCCAAGCTTGTGCAGCGCGTTCATGAAATCCAGCATGCCTTGCGCCGGCATGGGGCGGAAATAGTCACGCGCGCCGCCCAGGTCGGTCGACATGATGCAGTGATCGGCGCCCACCGCGCGCATCGCCTGGGCGAAATCCTTCACCGTGACCTTGGCGCCTTTTTCCAGGGTGCCGCCATAAACGAATTCGATAGCGGCGCCCATCTTGGCGGCTTCCTGCATCTGGGGGATCGACATATTGATCGGCCCGTTCATCGCATGGGTGACCACGATGTGCGCAATGCCCCGCGCCTTGGCCTCGCGGATCACCATCAGGGCTTCCTGGGCCGAAACATGGCCGGTCGCCAAGGTCAGCTGCTTGCGGCTGGCGATATAGTCCAGCAGCGCCAGCACCGACGGCAGCAGCTTGCCATTTTCCGAGACCTTGACCTCCGGGCCTTTGCCCTTGACCTGGTTCTGGGCATCGAAAGTGGGCAGCCAGACGATGCGGGCATAGCCGCCCTTCATGTCGGCGGCGCGCTTGACGGCCTCGATATTGATCCCGCCCATGGCGATATCCTGGGTCAGGCCGCCGAACACCTCGATGCCGGGCACCATCTTGCGCACCATATAGGCGAGGCTGGCGGTTTCCGCCCAATGGTTCTTGAGCACCACGGCGCGCATGCCCGCCGCCTTGGCCTGGCGCGCGACATCGTCGGCATCGATCACGCGCGGCGCGCTGTCGGGACCTTGATGGACATGGATATCGACGGCGCCTTTCAGGGAAATTTCCTGGGCGGCGACGGGGGTGGCAAGAAGCAACACGGCCAGGACTACGAAATTCTTCATTACAGCCCCCGATTTGTCATGGCCCACCGGAGTGTGGGCCATCCAGGTGAAACAGACTCGAGCTTGAAAGTACAGGCACAGACGTCATCTGGATCGCCCGCATTCGCGGGCCATGACAAATCTATTCCGGATACCAGTTCAGCAGCCGCACCTGGACGCCTGAGCCTTCCAGCGCCTTTTTGAACGCTTCCACGTCCTGGCCCTTATAGTGATAGGGGATTACCAGTTTGGGCTTGAACGCCTTGACGGCGTCGGCGGCCTCGGCCGGGGTCATGGTGTAGG
>CBHTTW010000039.1:0-13433 GCA_966096025.1 uncultured Alphaproteobacteria bacterium
CACGCCAGGTGGAAGCTTTTCAAGCTTATACCGCAGCTGCTCAGCTTCCCATTTTTCAAAGCTTCGCACTTTTGCTTCAAGCTCGCCTACTTTTTGAATCAGCGCCGATTGATCCATTTGGGCCGTCAAGATTTGGCCCTGAAGTTCTATGACGGCCGCATTACGCAAGGCAGCATCATTCAAGTCCTTCATGGACTTCGCAATGTCCAGCATCGCCTTGAAGGCGCCAATGCCACCAGCGATTTCAGTCACCACCATCGGGGGACTCCTTAATGGGTTTCTCCAACTCACTGACCCAATACCGGATCAATTCTTCCACGTTCTTAAATCCGCGTTTCTTAGTGATTAGTCGTTTGATAGGTGAGCCGCTTACCCTTGAAGCCTTTCAAAGCAATCGAGGCGCGGCTCACGTCATTCACGCCAAGGCGCTCACGGGTGTTCTGGCGGAAATCAAACTCGGCGGTATAGCGGTGCAGATGCTGGGTTTCGACATGCTGATAAACGCCGATCAGTCCACGCTTAAACACGCTGAAAAAGCCCTCAAGAGTGTTCACATGGACAACGCCAGTCTCTCCCTTACGGGCATACTGGCCAGCGGCATGGTTCACGCTTTCATGCTTCTTCACGACGCGCGGGAACTTGTAATACTGCGCGCCGTCAGTGTGCAGGATGCTCTCCGGGTGCACATTGTCATGCAGGTGCTTCATGATCTCGGCGCGGTGCGGGGCCTTGGCCAGCACCACGGAACGAACCTTGCCACCCCGCTCGGTCAGGCTCAGCAGGGCAACCTTGTGCTGATAGCCAGGGCGCTTCTTGGTCTTGTGCGAGTTGGTCAGAAAGGTTTCATCAGCCTCGACAATGACGCCCTCCCCGCCAATCGGGCCAGCATCCTTGGCCGGGGCCATGGCTTCACGGATGCGGTGCCCAAGGAACCAAGCGGTTTTCATGCTGCAATTGAGCATCCGCTGAATCTGGCGGGTCGAAATGCCTTTCTTGCTGGCGCACATCAGGTGGATGACCTGAAGCCACAGGTGCAGGGCCAGATGGGAGGACTCGAAAATGGTGCCCATACGGACGGTGAAGGGCTTACGGCAGCCATAGCACTTGTAGAGCCCCGGACGGGTGGTTTTGCCCGAAAGCTTCCCCACGGGCTTGCCAGAGTCGCAGTGAGGGCAAACCGGGCCGTTCGGCCACAGGTGCGCCTCAACATAGGCAAACGCCGCTTCCTCGGTCTTGAACTGGGGGGCGTCAAAAACAGACTTGGCCATGGCCTTAACTCCTATGGCCATAACCCTAGCCCTAGGAATTGGGTATGTCAAGTGTAACGTCGCCAATTTGTAACACCTAAGGCCGGTGGCACGTTGCCGTTAAAGGCTTTGAGGTAGCGGACCGCGGCACCCCAAATCTTCTGCGCTCGCGCCACTTCCTGGCTCGTCGGTTCCCGGTCGCGCTTCTCACGATTGCAGGTCAAGCACGCCAGCACCGTATTCTTGACCGGCGCATGTCCCTTGCATGCAGGCTTCACATGATCCTTGGTCCAGGCACGCGTCCGCTTCTTCGCCACGCGCCCCTCGAAATCGCAACCACAGTAGAAACAGAGAGCGTCCTGAGCCATGAACAGCGCCATGGCCATATTCATGTCCTTAGCCATGCGTCCTCCCAAGAAAAACCCCGCCCGGCACGGGCCGAACGGGGCGAAGAAGTCAGGCCGAACCTGGACCAGAGCAACGGGTTCGATACGCAAAACTACCTAGAAAAACTGAAATGTCTGTTACTATGGGGCGGTTGGACTTCGTTCAAATTTTAAACAAATTCGACACAAGGAGGCTTTTCTCCCATGGCCGACAAACTCAGCGACCAGGAAATCGAGCGCCGCAAGAAACAGGCGGCGCTGGCGGCCTCCGCGCCCAAGCCGCATGAGAATTTTCAAGGCAAAGGCGGCGGCGGCGGCAAGCATGGGGCCAAGACGCCCAAGGCCCGGATACAGCGCCATCAAGGACGGTAGACATGGAGCTCTATCAACCCAAACCTGTCATGGCCCGCAAATGCGGGCCATCCAGATGACGCCAGCGTTTTTTCTGCAAGGAAAATCACGAACCCAGCTGGATGGCCCACACTCCGGTGGGCCATGACAAGTTAGAGCGATCATGACCCCGCTCGACATTCTCAAAACCGTCGCCATTGCCATTGTGTTGTTGTTCATCGCCGTGGCCGGTTTTGTTTACCTCCATCCCTTCGATCCGATTTGGAAATTCGCCAGCGTCATCGCACTGGCCGTGGTCTCGACCGCCGCCTCGCTGGTGTTCTTTTATGCGGCGCTGAAAGCCTGATCGCCGGCATTTTATGCAAAGGCCGCGCGCCGCCGCCGCGCACTGGCGCCCGCCGCCGCGCTGTTTTAAAACCGCGAAGGGCGGGAAAGGAGGCGGCATGGGCAATTTGAAGGATTTCGCGCTGGGCCTGGTGCTGCTGGCCATCGGCGTGGTGGCGTTCTTCCAGGTCTTTCATGTCAGCGCCTTCTGGCGCTCGGTCAGTATCGGCGCCCTTTCCGGCCTTTCCATCCTGGCGGCAGCGGTGTTTTTCGTGGTCGCCTTTTCGCCGCGCCACGATCCGCCCAACGGATAGGATCAACCGGCAAGCTCAGCCGGACGGGTTCGGCGGCCGGAACATGCCGCGCGGATAGCGGCTGGACGCTTCGTGCCGGTAATAATTGCGCATCTTGGCGGCATTGAAGAGGCCCTGGCGCAGCACCGCGATCATCTGCTCATAGGCGCGCGCCATCATGCCGGGATGGCCGTCATGATTGTCGCGGATGGGAAACGTCATGGTGGCGATGATCTTTTCCTGGCCGTCGCGCCGCTGCACAAAGCGGAAGGTGAAATCGCCGTTGGGGCTGCCGGAATGGGCCCGCATGCCGTCGAATTCCAGATGGATGTCGCTGAGACCGTCCAACGGCGTGAGATTTTCCGAATCCAGATCTTCATGGCTATGCCGCATGACGTCAGTCCCCTGTTTGCCCCCCTGCCCTTTGTCTTTCCTGGCAGAACGCGAGCGGTCAATTCCTTATTTGTCCTTCGCCATCAACGCGCGGATGCGTTCCCACAAGGCGACGCATTTTGTGTCCTCGGCATTGAAGGCGACCGAATCCGCGCCGCGGATATGCATGGTGGCGGCGGCGCGCTCGATCGCCAGCGCCAGCCGGTCATAAAGCTGCTTGAGTTCGGCAACCTCGTCACTGTCGCGCACGGCTTTGCTCATGGCGGCGACTATAGCACCCAAATATTCGGCAAATAGTGGGCGCGCGGCAAAAAGGCCGGATAGTGAAGACGGCGCGACGGTAGACAGACCGGGCCTTCTAGAGATACCGACGCCCGCACCCTGTGCCACAGTCAATCCGCGGCAATCCGGGTGGTTCAGATCGCCGCGCCGGATGGGAACTTCGCGGCCAGAAGCGGTCAGCTCGACTGTTTGGCGGGCGTGCGGGTGACGGTGAAGTCCTTCAGCCGCTCACTGGCCATTCTGAAATTGGGCTCGATCTCCAGAACCTTTTTATAATCGTAATAGGCTTCCTTGAAACGGCCCAAAATCTGTTCGGCGACGGCGCGGTTGTAATAGCCGATATGGGTAAAGGACATGCCCAGATCGAGGCCCTTGTTGATCTGGACCAGGGCCTCTTCATGGCGGCCCTGCTTGATCAGCATCGCGCCCAGATTGACGTAAGGGTCTCCAAGGCTGGGCTCAAGTTCGATCGCCTTGTTGAAATCGTCCCGCGCCTCTTCGGTGCGGCCAAGCAGGTCCAGCAGGATGCCGCGATTGTCAAAGGTCCCGGCCCTGTCCTTTCTGGCCAGGGCGTCCTGCGCCAGCGCGGTGTTGCAGACCGCCAGTCCCTGGCGCGGCTGGTCACCGGTCTTGGCATGAACGAAACAGTCATGGGCGCGGCCGCTGCCCAAAGTCACGATCACTTGCGCCTGGGCGCTTGTGCTCAAGACAGCCAGGCCCACGGCGGCGCAAAGGAGGGAAATTCTCATCGGCGACTCTCCTCACGAGAAAGTTGCCAGCCAATACTACACCAGTTTGAGAGGTGCGCGCGGGTTGTGTTAGCGCTAATATTGGGACATTGTTTCACCAAACAAAACATGGGTTTGGGAGGAACTTCTGATAAAATATCGTAGGATTTTCTTGGGCTTGGCAGCGCTTGCACTTGGCCTTGTTCCCGCTGCCGCCCAACCGGATTCGAAAGTCTTCTACGCCTGGGCGCCCAAACCGGTGCCGCTGACGCAATGGAAGGCGCCCAACAAGCCGATCTGGCGCTTAAGCGAAATCATGGCGGCCCATAAGGGACAGTCCGACTGGGTCCAGCCCGTGGTGCGCGATGCCGACTATGCCGGCGACTATATCTCCATGGGCGCGGGCCAGAAGACCAGGCCGCAGCTCTGGGCCGACGATCCGGTCTTTTGGTACATCGCCTCCGGCCAGGTTCGTTTTCATATCGAGGGCCAGGAGCCCTTTGTGGCGAGCAAGGGCTATTTGGTGCAGGCGCCCTATCGCAACGTCTATTGGATGGAAACGGTGGGCGATGAGCCCAGCGTGCGCTTCGAGGTCGTCCATGCCGGCCGCACCCCGCTCTATCCGGCGGCCAAGGGCGATACCGGAGCCGCGCCCAAGGCCAAGGGCAAGACCTATATCCTGTCCAGCTACCGCACCCCGCCTTTGGCCTATGACGACAAGATCCGTCCGTATCTGGATTTCTGGGGCGATTTCGTGAAGCGGCCGCCGGTGCGCGGCAATACCCGCTTCGTGGCCGACGATGACAATTTCATGAATGTGATCCGCGGCAAGGGCATGGCCACCCCGCCCGACAGCAACAAGGGTCACTTCCACATCGACTATAACGAGTTCTGGGTGATCGCCGAGGGCACCATGGACTATAAGATGGAAGGCATGAAGGTCTTCACCGCCGATGTCGGCGATGTGGTCTATGCCCCGCAGGGCCGCTGGCACCGCGCCAGTTGGGCCGGCACCGGCATGGCCACCCGCATCGCCATCAATCCGCGCCGCGAGGGCCTGCACAGCTACGATCCGGAGTCCGGTCAATAGGATTCAGAATATGGTTCAGGGCCGGTTGCAAAACCGGCCCTTATTCTTGGGAGAGAAACATGAAGAAAATTCTGTTTGCTGCCGCTTTGCTTGTCCCCATGACCGCATTGGCGCAACCGGCTGCGCCGCCGACCAAACTCTATGCCTCCGCCGCCGACGTACAGGCGCTGATCGCCCAGGCCAAGGCCGAACATAAGGGCGGCAACACCGCCAAGCTGGTGGTGAATGACGAGGGCTATCCCTTCCAGTTGGAGCATCGCACCGGCACCACCCCGCCCAGCATCCATCCCACCCAGGCCGAGCTGATCGAAGTGATCGAAGGCAGCTGCACCCTGATCACCGGCGGCAAGATGGTCGGCCTGAAGCCGGCGGCGCCCGGCGCCACGACCCAGGGCGGCACCGCCATCGAAGGCGGCACGCCGCGCCGAATCAGCAAAGGCGATTACATCATGGTCCCGGCCAACACGCCGCACCAATATACCGAGGTGAATGGCCTGGTGATGATGACCCTGCACATGCCCGTGGCTGGGAAGTAGAACAAATGTCATTCCCGGCCAAGCGCAGCATTAGCTGCGCGAAGGGGAAGGGAACCCAGGTGAAAAGACTGGGTCAGATCTAACCACCTGGGTCCCCTTCCCTCGCATTCGCTTTCGCTCATGCTCGCCGGGGATGACACGTCACTCAATCCGGCAGCGCGAACACGTAGAGCACATGCCCGGTCGCGGGCCGGTGAATCTCGTTGAGCAGCATGGTCGGCTTTTGCTGCGGACTGCCGCCGCCCAAGCCGCTGGCCACCGCCAGATACTGCTTGCCGTCCAGGCTGAAAGTCACCGGATAGCCCTGCACCGTATTGCCCAGCCGCGTCTGCCACACGATCTTGCCGGTCTTGGCATCGATCGCCTTGAAGTTGCGGTCGAAGTCGCCCACGAAGGCGACGCCGCCCGCCGTCGACAGCACGGCCGACAGGAAGGGCGAGCGCTGTTGCCAGGACCACATCTCCTTCATGTCGGAGGTGCGATAGGCCGCCAGCTTGCCCATATTCTGCTTGGTCCCCGGCGCGAAGAAGAATTTTTGCGAGGCCGCGGTGCCGCCGCCGCCCAGCTTCATTTCCACTTCGTGACCTTGGATCATCACGCAGCTCTGGCTGAGCGGAATGATCAAAAGGTCGTCGGGCTGGTAATAGCTGGTGGCCTGCCAGTCATGGCCGCCTTCCGGACCGGGACAGGATGAGAACCACTGATCGGTCTTCTGGTTGAGAATATCCTTACGGTAAGTCACCGCCCCGGTCTTGGGGTCGATCTTTTCGAAGACATTCTGGAAGACGGTCTCCTTGGCGCCCAGGAACTTGCCGGTGACACGGTCCAGTTTCCACAAGATGCCCGGCTTGCCGATGGTCATCACGGTTTTCTGGTCGCCGTGATTGATCAGCACCCGTTCGAACACCTCATCCAGGTCCAGGGATTCACCCGGAGCGTGCTGGAAATACCATTTCAGCTTTCCGTCATCGGGATTGAGCGCAAGCGTGGAGGAAGAATAAAGCGTCGAGGCATTGCCGGTCTTGCGGCTGGCGCGGAACCAGGGCTTGGTCTGGGCCACGCCCCAATAGGTGGTGTTGAGATCGGGATCGTAGGTGCCCGCGATCCAGGTGTCGGCGCCGCCGCGCAACAGGTTGGGCAAGCCGTTCCAGGTGTCGCCGCCCGGCTCGCCTTCCAGCGCGGTGGTATGGAAGCGCCAGGCCGGCTTGCCGGTATCGGCATCGAAGGCCGAGATATAGCAATTGTTCTCGGAATAATTATCGCAGCCGGTGAGACCGGTCAGCACCTTGCCGCGCATCACCATGACGCCGCCGGTGTTGGAATTGTTGGGCGTACCCAGCGCCTGCTCCCACACCATCTTGCCGGTGCGGGCGTCGAGCGCATGGATCATGGCGTCGGTGGTCGCGACATAGACCTTGTCGTGATAGACCGCCAGGCTGCGGGTGCCGCCATATGCGATGCGCGACACCGGTCCGATGCGGTTCTCCCAGATCAGCTCGCCGGTGCGCGCGTCCAAGGCCTGCACCGTGTTGGAAGTATTGGACAGGAACATGGTGCCGGCATGGACGATGGGCGTCACCTGGCTGGCGCCGCCCTCATTCATGTTCCAGGCCCATTTCAGGGTCAGGTTTTTCACATTCTGCGGCGTGATCTGCTTGAGCGGCGAATGGCTCCAGCCTTGATAGTTGCGGCGATACATAAGCCATTCGCCGTCGGCGGGATGAACCAGCATGTCATCGGTGACATCGACATAATTCTTCACCGTGCCCTTGACGGTGAGGCCTTGGGCCGGAGGCGCGGCTTCGCGGCGGGCGCGCGCCTCGGCCGCCGCCATCTTGCCCGGGCTGGGCGGCGCGATCGCCGCCGCCAGCACCTTGCCGTCGGCAATGGAGGAAATCTTGACGTCGGTGTCCTTGCTGAAATTCGCCGAACCCGGCTTGGCGCCATTGGCATAAAGCAGATAGGCGGTGATGTTGGTGTATTGCTCCTGGCTCAGGCTGCCCGGCGCGCCCACCGGCATCGACTTGGCGATGAAATTGTAAAGGTCCTTGGTGGAGCGGTTGCCGAAGGACGACATGAAACCGGCGCCGCCCAGGGCCGGCGCGTCGCCGCCACCCGCCAGATTGGCGCGATGACAGCCGCCGCAGCTGGCGACATAGGCGCTATGGCCCTCGGTCGATTGCTCCATATTGTAGACACCGGGCGCCTGGGCGCTAGCCAGCGGCATCAACGCCGCCAGCGCGGCCAAGCCGGCGCTGCCGGCAAGAAATTTCAATTTACGAGACATTTTGTTTTCCTGCGTCTTCCAACCAACCCTGCACATTGCCGTCGGGGGCTTTCTCGCTGTCGATACGGACGTAGAGCGCTTCTTTCTTGAGGGCCGCGAGCTGGGCAGGGGTCAGCTTGATGCTGCCGGAAAAAGAACCCTGGCGGCCGCGCTCGACGGTTAAACTGCCGATGGCATCGCCCGGAACGCCCTTGGCCAGGCCGATGCGGAACGAGCCGCCGGTGGCGGGCGAAGTGAAGTTGGAAAACTTGCCCTGGACCGTGAGCGTGTTGCCTTCCAGGGTGGCGGTGACGCTGCCGATGCTCTCAATCACATCGGCGCGGTTGGTGGCGTCGAACGGGGTGGGATCGAGCTGCGCCTCGTAACCGGCGGCGAAAGCGGGCGCAGCCAGCAGCAGCGCCGCGGCGGCGCAAATCAAAATGCGGGAACGTGACATGCCTGTTTCCTTTTACACGGCCTATGTGGAATGGGGCGGCAGTTTCACCCCCAGCATATTGCGGAGGTAATTGATGTTGTGGGACAGGTAATCGTCGACCGCCAACTCGCGGTTGCCGCCGATCGCGTCGTAGCCGTCATCGCCCACGCGCGGACCGTCGACATCGAAGATCGCCCAGCCCTTGAAGTGCTTCTTGCGCAGGACATCGAACACCGCCTGGAAGTCGACGCCGCCGCCGCCCAGATTGTGATAGACCGATGCCTGCTTGTGCTGTTCCGGGGTCGGGGTCACTTTGTTGCCGCGATATTTGGCGTAAGTGTCCTTGAGATGAACCTCGGTGACGCGCGGGAAATAGTCGCTGATGATCTGGGCGGCATCGCCGCCGCCCAGCACCAGATGGCCGGTATCGGCGGTCAGATAGACATATTTGGGATCGGTCAGCTCCATCACCCGGCGCATCTCCTGTTCCCGTTCGATCGGGCCCCAGATATGCGGGTGCGGAGACAGGCGCACGCCCATGGCAAGCGTCTTCTGTCCCATCTCGTTCAAGGTATTCGCCAGCTGCTTGAGCTGATCGTCGCTGGGGCCGCCTTGCGGGCGCGCGCCCATATTGATCTTCCAATGATCGCAGCCCAAAGGCTGCAGGAAGTCGCGGCAGAAGGCGACATGGTCGGCCATGGTCTTGGGGATTTCGGCCTTATCGATGAAATTGGTCGACTGACCCTTCACGCCGTTTGAAACGCCGATGAAGGAGACATTCGACGCATCCATCAGCTTGCCCAGCTCCATGGGATTGGAGCGGTACTGCTCGATGCCGTCGCCGTAGAATTCGATGCCTTGCAGGCCAAGCTCGGCAACGCGCTTGATCGCCCAGGGTGTTTCGCGGGTCTTTTTGCCGCCGACCCCTGCCCCGCCCCAGATGGAACTGGTGGTGCCGAACAGGATGTCCGGGTTCACCGGGTCCAGCGGCTTGTGTTTGATGGTTTTGCCCCAAAGCTGGGTGGTATGCAGTGTGCTTGTCGCCACGGCCGCAGCGGCCGTCACCATGAAATGGCGGCGATGAAATTTTTTGGTCATTGGACCCGTCCCCTGGGTTGGTTTGAGGGACGTTTGGGCGCGAGTGCCTTTAAGTCAAGTGCGGCGTAGTGCGCCGCGCGCTCGCCCGCTGCTGCAACGCAACAATCTCGCTGCTGCCGCGAAGATTTCCGACAGATGACAGCCGATTTACACCCTTCTCCAAAAGTGAGACTTTATCGCCAAGCCGCATCGCGAGGATGCGCGGGGCCGATACCGATTTCCCTATTCACCGCAACTGGAGAGTCACGCATGCCTATTTCGAAGCAGATCATGCTCGGATGCGCGGCCGCATTGGCCGCCGCGACCGCGCTGCCCGTGCTGGCGCAACCCGCCGCCGCGCCCAAAGTGCTGCTGGCCTACACGCCCAAGCCGATCAAGCTGCCCGGTTATGGCCGCAACAAGCCGGTCACCCACCTGGCGGACGTGCTGGCCAAGCACAAGGGCCAATCCAGCTGGAGCGAACAGGTCATCAAGACCGACCGTTTCGACACTCGCTGGGTCCAGATGGCGCCGGGCGAGAAAGTTTCCACCCGCTATTACGGCGACGACCGGGTGATGTGGGTGGTGTGGCAGGGCCAGATCCGCTTCAACATCGAAGGCCAGCAGCCCTTCGTGGCGTCCAAGGGCTTTTTGGTCCAGGTGCCGCAGCGCGTGCGCTACAGCATGGAGACGGTGGGAAGCGAGCCTTCTCTGCGTTACGAAGTCACCCGCGCCGGCCAGCTTCCCAACTTCCCCGCCGACAATGGCGAAGCCAAGCCGCCCAATGCGCCCGACGGCACCGAATATGTGAAAGTCTCCACCCCGACCCAGCCCGACAAGTATGA
The DNA here is from genome assembly GCA_966096025.1 of uncultured Alphaproteobacteria bacterium. Lineage (GTDB taxonomy): Bacteria > Pseudomonadota > Alphaproteobacteria > Micropepsales > Micropepsaceae > Rhizomicrobium. The sequence goes on from CBHTTW010000039.1 coordinate 10,255, forward strand.
AGGCGTGAACAAGCCCTATGTCGATTTCTTCAAGGACGTGGTGGCCAAGGACCCGGTCAAGGGCCCCAACCCGTCGCTGGTGATGATGGATGAAGGCAACATGTCCAACATCATTCGCGGCAAGGGCGTTGCGACCCCGCCGCCCACCAACAAGGGCCATTTCCATGTCGGTCGCGACGAGTTCTGGTTCATCCTGGAAGGCAGGATCGAATATCTGATCCAGGATATCGGGCTGGTTTCCGCCGATCCCGGCGACATCGCCTTTGTGCCCCCCGGCCGCTGGCACCGCGCCGCCTGGGCGCTTGGAAAAGACGGCAAGGAGCAGACCGACACCCGTCTTTCCTTCAACGCCAATCCCTACACCTTCCACGCTTTCGGCCCCGACGCCGGCGGCGAGCAGTAAAGGACCGCACCCATGCGAAACATCACAAAATTTGCGGCCGTTGCGCTTGCTTTGCTTGCCATCCCCGCTTTGTCCTCCATGACCAGCGCGCAGGACCGCAAGGTCTATATGTCCTGGGCTCCCAAGAAGATGATGCCCTATACCGGGCCCAACAAGGCCATCACCCGCCTGCCCGATGTGCTGGCCAAGCACAAAGGCCAGGCGAGCTGGAAGGAGGATGTGGTCAAGACCGACCGCTATCACGCCCAGTGGATCCAGATGGCGCCGGGCGAAAAGACCCGTACCATCTTCTATGCCGACGACCGCACCGTCTGGATCGTGTGGGGCGGACAGGTCCGCTTCACCATCAAGGGTCAGGAACCGTTTGTCGCCACCAAGGGCTTTTTGGTGCAGACGCCGCTGCGCATGCCCTACAGCATGGAAGTGGTGGGCAACGAACCGGCGCTGTTCTTTGAAGTCCGCCGCAACGACACCTTGCCCAGCTATGTCTTCAATGAAGGCGAAACGGTGCCGGCCACGGTCGGCAATCAGCGCTATGAGAAGGTCAGCTATCCGGTCGGCCTGCGTCCCGGCGGCAACGTGCCCTATGACGAGATCAACAAGCCCTATCTGGATTACTTCAAGGACGTGATCGCCAAATATCCCAATGGCGGCGAAGGCTGGCCGCGTTTCTTCGTCAACGACAAGGAAAACCAGCTTGCCATCATCCGCGGCATGGGCGTGCCCACGCCGCCGCCCACCAACCGCGGCCATTTCCATGTCGGCACCGACGAATTCTGGTTCATCCCGGAAGGCAAGATCGACTATCTGATCGAGGGTGTCGGCCTGATCACCGCCAATCCCGGTGACCTGGTTTATGTGACACCGGGGCGTTTCCATCGCGCCAGCTTCGCGCCCGGCCAGATGGATACGCGGCTTGCCTTCAACCGCAGCCCCACCATGGTTCACAATTACGCCGAGGACGCCAACGGCCGCCAATAACGGAGCTTGAAAATGCGAAAGTCAGCACTGGCCCTCACAGCGGCGGCGGCCTTCCTTGTCGCTTGGCCGGTGCTGGCCCAGCCTACTACGGGCGATGTCTGGTATTCCTGGACACCCAAGCCGGACAAGCTGCCGCCTTATGGCAGGAACCAGCCCGTCACCCGCCTGTCCGCGCTTTTGGCCAAGCATAAGGGCCAGGCGCGCTGGAGCGAGCAAGTCATCCTCACCAAGCGCTATGACAGCAAATGGATTCAGGCCCAGCCCGGCGACAAGTCCGTCACCCAATATTATGCCGACGACCGCATTGTCTGGGTGGTCTGGGGTGGACAGATCCGTTTCACCATTGAAGGCCAGAAACCCTTTGTCGCGACCAGGGGCTTCCTGGTGCAGGTGCCGCAGCAAGTGCGCTACTCCATGGAAACCGTCGGTAGCGAGCCATCGCTGCGCTTCGAAGTTGTCCATGCCGGCATTGCGCCCATGGTGGCGCAAGGCAATCCCAAGCCCGCCGATGCGGCCGGCAATCACTATATGAAGATCAGCACCCAGACCCGTCCGGATGCCTATGACGCGATCAACCGCCCGTATGTGGATTTTTTCAAGGATGTGGTCGCGGCCGATCCGGTGAAGGGTCCGGCGCAGTCGCGCGTGGTTTCGGACGAAGCCAATCTGGTCAATATCATCCGCGGTGCGGGTGTGCCAACCCCGCCCGCCAGCAACCGGGGCCATTTCCATGTCGGGCATGACGAGTTCTGGTTCATCCTGGAAGGCAAGTGCGACTATCTCATAGAGGATGTCGGTCTGCTGACCGCCGACATGGGCGATGTGGTGTTCGTGCCGCCGGGGCGTTTCCACCGCGCCAGCTGGGCGAACGGCCAGACCGATACCCGCCTGTCCTTCAATATCAGTCCCAATCTGTTCCATGCCTTCGGCGAAGACGCCGGCGGCAAGCAATAAGGGAGGCGATGATGAAATCCCTTAAAATCATTTCCGCTCTCGTCCTGCTTGCGCTGCCAGCCCCCTCTTCGATGACTTTCGCGCAGGATCGCAAAGTCACGATCGACTGGGCGCCCAAACCTGACAAGCTGCAGGAATATACCGGCGTAAATAAGCCGATCACGCGCCTTCCAGACGTTCTTGCCAAGCATAAGGGCCAGGTGAGCTGGAGCGAAGACGTGATCGAGACCGAGCGCTATAGCGCCAAGTGGATTTCGATGGCGGCGGGCGAGAAGACCCGCACCCAGTTCCACAGCGACGACCGCACCACCTGGGTGGTGTGGGGCGGACAAATCCGCTTCACCATTCACGGCCAGGCGCCGTTCGTGGCCGGCAAGGGCTTTTTGGTCCAGGTGCCGTTCCGCGTGCCTTACAGCATGGAGACGATCGGCAGTGAACCGTCGCTGCGCTTTGAAGTGACGCGCGGCGGCGCCATTCCCTCTTATCCCGCGACGCGCGAGGAAAAGAACGCCCCGCCGCCCAGGGACGGCCATCACTATGTCAAAGTCAGCTATCCGCCGACCTTGGTGGCCGGCGGCATGGACAGCTATACCGACAAGAACAAGCCCTATCTCGATTTCTTCAAGGAGTTTGTCGAGAAATATCCCACCGGCGGGCCGCGCGGCGGACTGTTCATGGGCGATCACGACAATCAGGCCGCCATCATCCGCGGCATGGGCGTGCCGATCCCGCCCGCCACCAACCGGGGGCATTTTCACGTCGGCAATGACGAGTTCTGGTTCATCCTGGAAGGCAAGATCGCCTATGAGATGGAAGGCAAGGGCCTGATCCAAAGCCAGGC
>CBHTTW010000040.1:0-13360 GCA_966096025.1 uncultured Alphaproteobacteria bacterium
CATCACCCTGGATGAGGTGCTGGTGCCTTGCAGCGGCGGCGGGCTGGTCAGCGGCACCGCGCTGGGGCTGAAGGGCTCCGGCGTGGAGGCGCGGGTTCACAGTGTCGAGCCGGAAAATTTCGATGGCATGAAACGCTCGCTGGAAGCGGGGCAGCGGGTCCAGGCGCCCGGCGGCAAGCTGTCCGTCGCCGATGCCCTGATGGCGCCGATCCCCGGCGCGGTGGTGTTCGAGGTGGCGAAGGACCTTCTGGCGCCCGGCTTTGCCGTCAGCGACGCGGAGCTGGAACGGGCGGTGGTTTTCGCGGCGCAGAAATTGAAATTGCTGGTCGAACCCGGCGGCGCGGCGGGTCTTGCGGCGCTGCTGGCGGGCAGGATCGAGGCGCGCGGCAAGACCGTGGCGGTGGTGCTGTCGGGCGGGAATGCCGAGTTCGGCCAGATCGCGCAGATGGTTGCGGCGAGCGGCGGTGCTTAAGGATTTGCCGGCAGCTTCTTGATGATCAGCATGGCCAGGGCTTCCGACTGAGGCTGCCGCGCGGCGCGGTCGCCGAATTGCGCCACCGAAACGCCGATGCTCACGCCGCTCTTGCGCGCCGCCACGCCATCGCCCCACCACAGGGCATCGTCGGCGCCAATCTCGACTTTCACCGGCTTGGAGTCGATACCGTGCTCCTCAAAGGCCTTGTAGAAATCCGCCAGGAACCTGGCCGCATCGCTGGGGCCGCCGGGCCAGTTCATCACACTGATGACGACAAACCCCCGGCCGCCCAGCCGCTTGTTGGGATCGGGCTCCACCCCGGGCGCCAGTGGCGAGGCCCAGATGCAGGTCGTGGAATAGGCGCCTTGGGCCGTGACGCCATTGTCGAAGGGGTGCACGCTTTCCACGCGCTTGCCGGTCACCGCGGTGACTTCGGCCCGCGTCAGCAGCGCGCAAGCATCAATCGCCGCCGGGGCGGCGTGAAGCTGCGGCGAGGCCGCAAGCATCGCGGCGGCAAATGCAACGGCAAAGAGCCTGTTCATGCGCGACCGCTTTCTCCGGAAAGCATCTCCGGGCTGACCCCCAGCTTGGCGAGGGCGCGCTGCCATTTGCTGTTGTCGTCGGTCTCGAAAACCAGCGACGGATCGGCGGCCACCAGCAGCCAGCCATTGGCCTGGATTTCAGCCTCGAGCTGGCCGGGACTCCAGCCGGCATAGCCCAGCGCCACCAGGCCCTGGCGCGGGCCTTCGCCCTTGCTCTGGGCGTGCAGAATGTCGAGCGTCGCGGTCATGGCGAATTCCTCGCCGATGCCCAAGGTGCCGGGCTCTCGGTAATCGGGACTGTGCAGCACAAAGCCCTGGCCGGGCGCCACCGGGCCGCCGAAATGGACAGGCTGGTCGGAACGTTCCGCGGCGTCGATCTTCAGCTGGGCATAGAGCTCGCCCAAAGTGAGGGAGTCGATCCTCTTGTTGACGACCAGGCCCATGGCGCCGTCCTCTTCGCTATGGGCGCAAAGATAGACCACCGAATGGTCGAAGAACGGATCGGACATTTGCGGCATCGCGACGAGCAGTTGACCGGTCAGCGAAGCCATACGCGCCTCTTGGTATCGGCATTAAGCGCAAATGATGGTCCGAGACCCGCGCGTCAGCGCGGGGCGAGGACCATCATCATTTGCCGCCCTTCCATCTTCGGATACTGTTCCAGTTTCGCGAAGACTTCGGTGTCTTTTTGCACCCGGTTGAGCAGGTCCATGCCCAGATGCTGGTGCGCCATTTCTCGGCCGCGGAAGCGCAAGGTGACCTTGACCTTGTCGCCCTCGTCGAAGAAGCGCTTCATCGCCCGCATCTTCACGTCGTAATCGTGATCGTCGATGGTCGGGCGCATCTTGATCTCCTTGATCTCGATGACCTTCTGCTTCTTGCGGGCCTCGTTGGCCTTCTTCTGCTGCTCGTATTTGTACTTGCCATAGTCCATCAGCTTGCAGACGGGCGGCTTGTTGTCGGGCGACACCTCAACCACGTCGAAGCCTTTTTCCTCGCCGAGGGCGATGGCCTCATCCAGCCCGATCTCGCCATACTTATGGCCGTCGTCGCCGATCAGCAGAATCGTCTTGGAAGTGATTTCGTCGTTGATGCGCGGGCCATCCTTGGCCGGCGCGGGGGCGTTACCCTGAAAACGTCTGGGGACTATGACTCTCTCCTATAAACAGCCGCACACATCCACGCTTCGCTGGTTCCGTCAGGGCCCAGGCGAAACGAGGTTCGATCATGGACGCAAGCGGGGACCTTTCGATGGATGCGCCGGACATGGCGCTGGTCCGGCAAATTGGCCGGAATTAGCCTAAGATAGGGTGTAACGATCCTGCGGAAAAGGGTTATTCGGCCACATCCCGCCGGGATTCCGCCTCGTTTTTGATCCTGGCGGCGAAAGTTTCCAGCGGCATCGCCCCCAGATCCTTGCCCGACCGCAGCCGCACCGCGACCGTGCCCTCGGCCGCCTCCCGCTCGCCAACCACCAGCATAAAAGGGATTTTCTGCAGCTGGGCGTCGCGGATGCGCTTTTGCATCCGTTCATTGGAGGAATCGATGTCCACCCGAAGGCCGGCGGTGCCGTTGACCACGGGAACCTGGAACAGGGTATCCAGCACCTTCTGGGCATAGTCGCCGAACTTTTCGGAGATGGGGATAACCCGGGCCTGGACCGGTGCCAGCCAGACCGGGAAGGCCCCGGCATAATGCTCGATCAAGAAGGCGGTGAAGCGTTCATGCGTGCCCAAGGGCGCGCGGTGGATGACATAGACCGGATGGTCCGCCCCATCCTCGCCGATATATTTCAGGTCGAAGGTGGTGGTCGCCAGGAAGTCGAGCTGGTTGGTCGAGATGGTGTATTCGGTGCCGATCGCCGACTTGATCATGAAGTCGATCTTGGGGCCGTAGAAGGCGGCTTCGCCCTTGCCCTCGACATATTTGAGGCCGGACTCATCCATCGCCTGGCGGATGACGGCCAGGGCATCCAGCCATTTCTGAGGCTCGTCGACAAACTTGTCGAGCTTGTTCAGGTCGGGCAGCGACAGCCGCATGTAATAGTCTTTGATGTCGAACAGGTCGTAATAGCGGGCGTGCAGCTTCATCACCCGGATGAACTCGTCCTTGGCCTGGTCGTGGCGGCAATAGATATGGGCGTCGTTCATGCAAAAGCCGCGCACCCGCATCAGGCCCGACAATCCGCCTGACGCTTCGTAGCGATAGTCCTGGCCGTATTCGGCGATGCGCAGCGGCAGTTCGCGATAGGAATGCCGCGTCGCCCCGTAAATCAGGTGATGGTGCGGGCAGTTCATCGGCCGCAAGCGGTAATTCTCGCCATCGATATCCAGCGGCGCATACATGCCGTCGCCATAATAGGGCAGGTGGCGCGAGCGGTAATACAGCGCTTCCTTGGCGATATGCGGCGTCGCCACCCGGCGATAACCGTCCTTGCGCTCTTCCGTGAGGGCGAGGAATTCCAGCTCCTGGCGGATCACCATGCCGTTGGGCATCCACAAAGGCAGGCCGGCGCCGATATCGTCGGACGCGAAAGTGAACAGCTCCAGCTCACGGCCCAGTTTGCGATGGTCGCGCTTCTCGGCTTCCTCCAGCCGGTGGAGATATTCGTCCAGCTCCTTCTTGTCGCGCCAGGCGGTGCCGTAGATGCGCTGCAGCTGGGCGTTCTTGGCGTCGCCGCGCCAATAAGCGCCGGCGATCTTGGTCAGCTTGAAGGCATCGCCCACTTCCGAGGTGGTGCGAAAATGCGGACCGCGGCACAGGTCGTGCCAGTCGCCATGCCAATAGATCGAGACATCCTCATTGGCGGGAATGGAAGCGATCAGCTCGGCCTTGTAGGTCTCGCCGATGCCCTTGAAATGTTCGACCGCCGCATCGCGCGCCCAGACCTCGCGGCGGGTCGGCAAACCCGCCTTGATGATCTTCTTCATTTCTTCTTCGATCTTGGGCAGGTCTTCCGGCGTGAAGGGTTCGGCGCGGGCAAAGTCATAATAGAAGCCGTCATCGATGGCCGGGCCGATGGTGACCTGGGTACCGGGATAGAGCGCCTGTACCGCCATGGCCAGGATGTGGGCCATGTCGTGGCGGATCAGCTCCAGCGCCTCGGGGTCCTTTTTGGTGATGATGCGGATCTTGGCGTCCTGGGTAATGGGGCGGAACAGGTCATATTCCTGGCCATCCACCAGGATGATCAGCGCCGCCTTGGCCAGGCCCGGGCCGATGGCAGCCGCGATCTCGGCCCCCGTGACGCCCTTGGCGAAGGTCAAGGCCTTGCCGTCGGGCAAGGTTACGGTGACCTGTTCTGGGGCAGCGGACACGGCGGCTTCTCCTGTTTTCGGCCTGGCTTTTGCGGCAATCGGGCCGGACGTTTGGCCCCTGGCGCGGCCCCCGTCAAGGCCTGTCCACAGGCCCCCAGCCCCCCAGCCTCTTGCGGCCATTATTACAGATGTAGTAGTTTTGTTTACCGCCTATGAGTCACCATATGCGGATCATAGCGAGGGGCACTCGCTAGGAGGACGTCATGAAGAAGATTTTGGCCATTTTGGCCCTGGCGGGCGCGACGGTTTCCGTCCCCGCCCATGCCGAAAAGATCTGCCTGGACACCCGCAAGATGGTGACCAGCGACTCCAAGGATGGCCGCACCATGCTGTTCAAGATGCGCGACGGCAGCACCTATGTGAACCATCTCCAAGGCTTTTGCCCCGACTTGAAGTTCATGGGTTTTATCTGGCGCCTGCAGTCCGGCGACACCAAAGTCTGCGAGTTTGAGAACACCTTCAGTGTTCTGCAATCCGGACAAAGCTGCACCCTGGGCAAATTCGAGCCCACCACCGGCAAGCAGGCCATGTCCGCGCCGGTACAATGGGATGCCAACCGACAGCAAGCGCCCCGGTAACCGGCGGTGCTTGGAAATGAGAAGGGCCCGGTCTCGCGCCGGGCCCTTTTCTTTTTGCGGCCGTGAATCGTCTTAAACACTCCATCTCAGCCTGGGTTCCTCGGCCACTTTTCCGCCTCGAAGGGCGCAAGTTGCATCCAAATGCCGCGCGGAACGTTATCGCTTCCAGAGGGTGCGAGATTGGGAGACTGAGATGAAAAAGATCGCAATTGTCGCCATCGGGCTTACCGCTGTGGCGATCACGGCCTGCGCGCCGCGCTATTACGACCGCTATGACCGCTACGGCCATTACGGTCCGCGCGACGGGTATGCCTCTTCCTATCGCGACAGCGACCGCGATGGCGTGCCGAATCGTTATGACCGCGACCGCGACAATGACGGCGTGCCGAATTATGCCGACCGCCGCCCCAGCAATCCGTATCGCGATTAGCGGCTGGCGTTGAAAAGGAAAAGGCCCGGTCTTGCGGCCGGGCCTTTTTGTTTTTTTGACGGTCGCGCCGCGAGATTAAGCGCCCCCCCCCAAATAATCGCCCTTGGTCAGCACCACGCCGCGATTGCGCAGGATGCCGTAGGCGGTGGTGCAGTGGAAATAGACATTGGGCAGCACGAACTTGCCGACATAATCCGCGCCATTGAATTCAAAGGTGGCGTTGGGGAATTTCAGCACAATGTGCTTGTTCTCCGAACCCGGGAAAGCCTTGCGGTCCAGGCCCTTGAGGAAATCGATGGTCTTGCCCAGCCGTGCTTTCAATTCGGCGAAGCTGGTTTCGGTGTCTTCATATTTGGGGATATCGACCCCCGCCAGACGCGCACCGCAGCCCTTGGCCATGTCGCCGGCGATATAGATCTGGTTCTTGAGCGGCAGCATGTCGGGCGCCAGCCGCGCCTCGCCGGGATCGATGCCGCCATGAGCCTCGCCCTTGGTGAGGACCTTTTGCAGCCCGCTCAACATATGGATCAGCGGCGGAATGGAGGCATCGTAAATGTCATAGGCCATAGGTCTTCCCTCGATGGTTTGTTGTGGGCCGCATGTGGGGTTCGGCGGGACGGAATTGAAGGGGAAATGGCGCGTTATTCAACCCCGACGTCAAAAGGGGCTTGAGGGGCAGGGGGCTTTAGGGCTTTTTATTTGTCGCGCAATTTCCCGGAAAATCGGCCTAATTTTCCGGATTGCGCTTTATGAAGCACGGCTTTTTGGATAAGACGACCCGATGACAAATGTTGAAAATGACAGCCCGGCGCCGGCGATCCCCGACCGGCTTTCCACCAATCCGACCAGCCCGTTCCACAATCCCGAGCTTTTGGAGCGCGGCGTGGGGGTGAAGTTCAACGGCGTGGACCGCAACAATGTCGAGGAATATTGTGTCAGCGAGGGCTGGGTGCGCCTGGCGGTGGGCAAGACGGTCGACCGCAACGGCAATGCCATGACGGTCAAGTATAAGGGTAAGGTAGAGCCTTACTTAAGATAGCCGATTGCCTCCGCGCGTTGCCTACGCTGCCGCTAGGCAACCCTGCCCACGCCACAAAATTCTGCACGGCAGGAAGTAAGAAAGAAACAAAAAGGCCCGGTGCAAGCACCGGGCCTTTTGCATTTTACAAAACGACTAGCGCGAAATCACCACACTGTCTTCCATGGTGGTCACATGCGGCTCGCGCGCCCATTGGCGGGCATCCCAGCCCTGCGAAATCGCGGAGAGGGTGATGCGGGCGCCATCGACTGTGCGCGCCTTGCAGGCGAAGTCGACGTGCCGCATCCGGCTGTCGCCTTCCGGGAAGGTGATGGTCTCGATGGAATCCTTGGGCAGCACGCCTTCGAACACTTTATGCGTGGTGCCGTCACGATAGGTGACGCTGATATGGGCGCAGTCCAGGGTGTCGCCCGAAGCGACGAATTGCAGCCGCTCGACCGCACCCTCGAAATGCTCCCAGCTGACGTCGGTGAAATGGTCGTTGGAGACATTGACCGAGCCGATCTGATGGACATCGGCCCGGGCGGCGGACGCGCCGGCCAGAAGAATGGCGCCCAAAATGGCTATCGTGGACTTGGACAATCGCAGTTGGTGCATGGAACTCTCCGCATAAGTTTCATGCCCCCGTTCCCGCGCAAGGTAACGGCTTTCCCAAGAAGTTGTTCCGGTCCGGATTTTGCCGATTTGGCGGCAGGCCTACTCAGGCACCTGCTTGTGCACGAAATACATCAGCAGCATCGAGACCAGCGCCACCGTCATCACGATCACGCCCAGCCAGTTGAAGTGTTTGAGGGTGCCGTCCGCCGCCACCACGATCACCAGACCGGCGATGCCCGCCGACACTCCGCCGGCAAATTGCTGCAGCGAGGCGCTGACCGCATTGAAAGCGCCGCGCTCGGTGACGCTGGGAATGGCCGAGACCAGCGCCTGGGACGGGATCACCCGCCCGAAGATGCCCACGAACATCAGCACATTCACCGCGATCACGGTGGCGAGCGAGGCATGGGCCAGATTGGTCCATACCGCCACCATCAGGATGGTCAGGCCGGTGCCCCAGCAGAAGGTGCGGAATTTGCCCACCCGGTCGGCAAAGCGCCCGATCAGCGGCCCGGCGAACACGATACTCAGGCCGGTGACCAGATAGATGGTGGGCAGGTCGCTGAGCGGCAGGCCGATATTGTCCACCATATAGGCGGTGGCGAAAGGCATCAGCATATAGCCGCCGGTGGGCAGCAGAATGTTGAGGGCGAAGGCGAAGCGGTGGCGCGGCTCGGTCAAGGTGTGAAGCAGATGCAGGAAGGGGCTCTTTTCCTGGTTCAGTTCCAGATGCGCCGCCACCGGCTTCATCCACAGCGCGATCACCAATCCTGCCGGCGCGGCGACCGCGACGATCGCCAGGAAGGGCGCATGCCAGTCCCAATGATTGGCGAAATAAAGTCCGGCCGGCAGGCCCAGGACCTGGCTGGCGGCAAAGGCGGTCTGGATGATGCCCATCACCCGGCCGCGCACGGCAAGCGGGAACAGGTCGGTGGCGATGGCCAGCACGATGGCGCCGATCACCCCGCCAAACAGGCCGGTAACGATGCGCGCGCCCAAGAGCAGGGGGAACGTGTCGGCCAGGGCGCAAAACAGGGTGCCCAGAACAAAGCCGGCATAGAAGAAGAGCAAGAGCCGCTTCCTATCGAACCGGTCGGCAAAGCCCGCCGCCAGCAGGCCCGAGGCCCCGGCGCTCAGGGCATAGGCCGATACCGCCAGACCGAATTGCTGCGGGCTCATATGCAGCACTGGCATCATCATCGCGCCCAGCGGCGAGATGATCATGAAGTCGAGGATGACGGTGAATTGCAGGAAGGCCAGGACGGCGACGACAAAGGCCTGATAGCGCGTGAAACCCGCGCCGGGCTTTATGCCGTCTGTTGCCGCCTTATCCATCGCCCGCCCTGAGTCGCCTTTTAGTATCAGAAAGGCGCGGACTTTGCTTACCGGGCGCTCAATTTGCCGCGAAGGCTGCCGGTCAATTCGGCCAGGGTGATGGGCTTGGGCAGGCACAGTTCGGCCTGCTCCTGCGCGGGATCTTCCTCGCCATGGCCGATGCACAGCACGGTCAGGGCCTTGGGGTTCAGCGCCTTTACGATTTCGAGGAATTCCGAGCCGCGCATGTTGGGCATGATCTGGTCGGCGATCACAATGTCCCAAGCGTCCGGAGTTTCGCGGAAGGCCGCCACGGCCTGGAGCGGGTCGTTGAAAACCGCAACCTGATAGCCCAGCCGGCCCAGTCCGATCCGCAGCCAGTCGGTGATATCGACTTCATCGTCCAGCACCAGGATGCGTTCCGTGCCCTTGAGCGCGGCAAAAACGGCGGGCGCTTTTTGCGGCTTGGGCGCGGCCTGTTCCAGCAGCGGGAAGAACACCGCAAAGGACGTGCCCTTAGCGGGCTCGGATTCCACCAGGCAGAAGCCGTCATGGCTTTCGACAATGCCTTGCACCACCGACAGGCCCAGGCCGGTGCCGCGCTGCCGCCCCTTGGTGGTGAAAAACGGATCGAAGATACGCTCCAGGATGGCTGGGGCGATGCCGCCGCCATTGTCGCTGACCTTGATACGGGCATAGGCCTGGCCCGCTTCGATGCGGCCGATGCTGTGGCGGTGGGGCGCGGCCGCCGCTTCACTCTCGCTTTGTCCCGGCAGGTCGAGCTGAACTACGATGCGTCCCGGCCTGCCTTCAAAAGATTCCGCCGCGTTCATGCACAGGTTGGTCACCAGCCGCAAAATCTGCCCGGCATTGCCCCGCACATGGATTTCCCGGGGCGGGCAGGAAAAGTTCACCGTGACGCCGGCCGGCGCCGCCAGCAGGTCCCGGCATTCCCGCAACAGGTCGCAGAGTTCGATGGCCATTTGCGGCTGCGCCCCGGTGCGGGCGAAGGTGACGATCTGGGTGACGATGTCCTTGCCGCGGCCGCAAGCGGCGGCGATGCGTTCGGCGAAGAACCGGGATTGCGAGCCGGGCACGGCATCGTCGCGCAGGAAACCGGAAAAACCCAGAATGGCGCCCAACAAATTGTTGAAGTCATGCGCGATGCCGCTGGCCAGGGTGCCCAGGGCTTCCTTTTTCTGCGCCTGCAACAATTGCGTTTCCAATGAGCGGCGCTGCACTTCACCCAGCTTGCGTTCGATTTCCGCTCTTTTCTGCTGGGTGATGTCGATGACGGTGCCGACAAAGGAGACCACCGTGCCGTCCTTGTCGCGCACCACCGCGCTGCTGGCTTCGATATGGCGGATCTCGCCGTTGGCAAGCAGCAGCCGGAACTCGCCCTTGCCCTGCGGCACGGCGCCCTCGATCATCTGTTGGATGCCCCAGGTGACCGCCGGCAGGTCTTCGGGATGCACCATGGCGCGCCAGGCCTCGAAGGCGATGGTTCCATCCGCCGCGCGCGGCAGGCACAAGACGGCGGCGGTGCGTTCATCCGCCCGGAAGCGCGTGGCGCGCAGATCGCCGTCCCAGATGCCGATGGCGGCGGCATTCAGCGCGATGCTGAGATGCTGTTCGGTCTTGCGCCGGTCCTCCAGTTCCGCCTCGGCGCGCATCAGTGCGTTGTTGGTGTTGCGGGTGGCCAGCCGCAGCAGATAGATCACCAGGCACATATAGAAACAGCCGATCCACCAGGCGGTGAAATTGTTGTAGACCACGGTCTGGTCGGGCAGCAGGTTGTGATGCTCGCCCAAAACCAGGCCCAGCCCGATGGCGGCGCAGACAATGGCGGTGGCGATGCCGGCGCGTTCGCCCAGCAGCAATCCCGCCATCAGCGGATAGACGAAGAACAGGGTCACGCCGGGCGCGCGGATGCCGCCCGCCGTCAGCGCCCGAAGCGAGGTGGAGGCGATGTCGATGCCGATCAACAGCCAGGCGGCACTGTCGATCCAGCCGCGCTTGCCGATGGCCAGCAGCGCGAAGGCCATGAAGGCGAGGATGAAAAGATTGGTGGTGGCGGCGTGAACGATTTCCGGCTGGGTCAGCATGATGCCGAGCAGCGCCAGGATCCCGACCAGGCTGTTGATCCAGATCAGGGTGAAGAGGGTCGCGGCGCGCTGGGTCTTTTTGGGGTCGGCAAATTCCGGCGGGCGAAAAAAGTCGCGTAGCATTACGTCCTTGGCAATGGCTGGAACTGTGCTGGTTCGCCCGCGACCGGCGCTTTCGGCTTTGGCTCGCGGAAACAGAGGGCGCCTTCAGGCCATCCCTCGCATGGTTAATGCGCGCGCTTCTGTACGCACCAGAGTCCGGTGTCCAGTGTCGCGTCCGGAGAACCCGGGCTTCGCGACAATTTGGCGCGTAAATATCAAGGGCTTAGCCCGAATCATCTGCGCCAGGCGGGGGGCTCGTCTGCATAAAGCAAATGGCGCGCGACGCTATTTGGCGCCGCTGCGCAGCTTGGACGCGGTGGCGCATTCGGTCATGACCGTGAAGTAACGCTGCACGCCCTCGGCGCCCACCACAAAGGGATTGTCCTCGCCCACCTCGCGCTTGATCCCAACCAACCGCGCCTTGGTATAGGCATTGTCATATTCGCTGTGGTTGGAGAGCAGCACTGTGGCGCCCGCGTCGGCCGCCGCCTTGGCGATGCGTTTCTGCGAGGCGATATATTCGTCATAGCGCGGACCGTCGGTTCCGAAGGCGCCGGTCAAGGTGCCGCCGGAATAGGCCACCATCACGGTCTTGCCGTGATCCTTGACCGGAAAGACGTAGGACAGGGTGCCGGGCGAATGGCCGGGGGTGAAGACGATGTCGATCGTGGTATCGCCCAGCTTCAGCTTCATGCCGTCGGGGCCGACCGCGATATCCTTTTTGGGCACGCCGCCCGCCACATCGGGGGCGCGCTTCAAGGTCGCCTCCCAATCGGGTTCGCCCATCACGATCTTGGCGCCATAGCGGCTTTGCAAGGTGGCGACACCCTGATCGTGATCGCCATGGGCGTGGCTGAGCACGACATATTTGATGTTGGCGGGATTGAGCTTCAGCTTGGCCAGCCCGTCCAATATTTCCGGCTGGGTGGCCCAGGCGAAATTGGTGTCGATGATGATCAAGCCGGCGCCGGTATCCAGCGCCCAGGAAGAATGCTGGCGGGTGCCCAGCCAATAAAAATTGTCGAACACCTTATAGGGCGAGGCGTACCACAGCCCGCGCTCGGGCGCGGGGCGCGGCACCAGCAGGGCGCCCGGATTGCCGGGCGGGCGCGGGGTGGGAAAGCAGAGATTGACGAAGGTGGCGCGGTAATCCAGCCCGGCCGCGATCTTGGCGGTTGTGATATGCGAATCGATCTCGCTGGGCGCGGGCTGCGCGGTGGCCGCGGTGCCGGTGATGAGTGCAAGCGCGAAGGTAATGGCGGCTTTCATGGCTCCCCCTTTTTCTTTTGTCGGACAATTTAGCGGTTGGCCGAGGCGCTGTATAGCGGCCCCGCCATTGCATCGGCGGGCAAATAGGCAGAGGCTTGCCGTCAATCTCGCATCACCCCTTTGCCTGACGTCATAACAATAACGGGAGGGACTTATGTATGAGATCTGCGCGGCGGCGAGAGCATTCGCCGTCATACTGGCCGTTGTTTCCGCCTTCATCACCGTTCCCTTGACCGCGCCCTTGCTGCTGATTTCCGGCGGCATCGCGGCGATCAAGAATGATTCCGAGAAGAACAGCCGCAACTTCATCATCACCATCGTGCTGTTGCTGGGCGCGCCGACGCTTGCGGCGATCCCCGCTATCGGGGCGGCTCTGGCAACGATATTCGCATCCCTGGGCCTGGCCTTTGTCGGCGCCTCGATCGTCGCCATCACCATCACCCTGGCGCTGCGCATTAAAAGAGACTGGGTCCGGTAGCGGTTTCGCAAGCGCGAGAGCGGCGGAAGGCCTCCCAACTCTTGGGCGACCGCGAAAAGACGCGCATGTCCGGCCGGGCAGGCGGCGGGCAGGGCGCCCGGGCCTAGTGTCCCCGGATGCGGCAGGTATAGTGTTTCCCGGATTTCAGGAGCAGCGGCGGACCCGAGCAAAGCGAGGGCCCCCGCCGTGCGACCATAAAACAAGGGGGACTTATGAAACTTTTGAACGCCAAATTTGCCGCCACCGCCGCCACCGCTGCCATCGTCCTGGCCTTGACCGCCCCGGCCGGGGCGCAGACGCGCGAGGTCATTATCGGCACCCCCGGCTTCACCGACGTTGGCGGGCTCAACGTCATCACCAAGGCCTTTGAGCAGGAAACCGGCATCAAGGTCACCGTCAAGTTCGGCGGCATGGATGTGGTGGCGAAAACGGCGACCGACGGCGCGGCCGACGCGGTGTTCCTGCCGGCCGACGAAATGGACAAGGTGATGAGCGCCATCAAGCCGGGCAGCCGCAAGCGGGTGGGCCGTTCCTATCAGGGGTTGGCGGTGGTGAAGGGCCAGAAAGTCCCCGACATCTCGACCAAGGAAAAGTTCATCGCCGCGCTGAAATCGGCGGACAAGGTTCTGCACTCGCGCTGCAACGGCGCGCCGGGCGGCCCGGGCTGCACCAAGACCTCCTACATGCTGTCCAGCCTGTTCGACCTGCCGGAACTGGCGGGGGTCAAGCATGCGCCCAGCCCCTATGGCGAAGGCGGCGACGCCCTGGCCCGGGGCGAGGGCGACATGGCGGTGCAGAACATCAGCCAGATCCAGAAGTGGAGCAATCTGGTGGTGGCCGGCCCGATCCCCGAAGAGTTCGGCCGCTATCTGGACGCGGTCGCCGCCGTTCCGGCCAAGGCGCCGCATCCGGACCTGGGCGCGCAATTCATCGCCTATGCCACCCAGCCGGGCATGTTCGCGCTGTGGTATTCGCGGGGGATAGATCCGCGCAAGGGCGCCCAGTAGGGCGAACGAGGCGCGCGTTTCTGCCGCTTACTCTTAATGTCATCCCCGGCGAGCGGCGGCGGGGGCCCCCGCGCGGGGGTGGGTGCGCCCTGCCGCCCACACATTAC
>CBHTTW010000041.1:0-13359 GCA_966096025.1 uncultured Alphaproteobacteria bacterium
TTGCGGCCCTATTCCTCGCCTGCACTGCCGGGCCGGGACCGTGCTGGTCACGCCCAACTTTGCCCCGGAGCGAGACCAGCCCAGCTGGAACCGCCTTGTCGCCGACGGCGAAAAGCTCCCGGCGCCGGCGTTTCATTGCCGGCACAAAGGCGCCTTTCGTCTGTGCCGCCGACAGCGGCCGGCGAAGATTACGGCCGCGCCGCGGTGAGCTGCGAACGTGCGTCCTTCAGACTTTCTTGAACCACCAGAGTCATGGCGCGTATCGCGGCTTTCTGGTCCCCCGCCGCGATGGCATCGAAGATTTTTGCATGCTGCGCCGCGGATCTTGTATGGAAATTCCTGTCCGCCGTTACGCCAATGGAGATCCAGCTCAAGTATCCGACTAGCGCGACGCTGGTCGCGGAAATGGAGGAGTAGAAAAAAGGATTGTGGGTCGCCGCGACAATCGCGTTGTGAAAATCGCGATCCGCCAGGGAGAATTTCTTGTGATCGTCTCCTGCCTGGAACATCGATTTCAGCGCCGCCTGTATGGCGGCGATATCTTCGTCGTTGCGGCGCTTGGCGGCGATGCCGGCGGCGGCGGGTTCCAGCGCCAACCTCACTTCCGTAAGCTGGTTGAGGAATATTTGATCCAGGCCGACCCGTCCGCGCCATTCCAAGACCTGCGGATCAAGCCAGCTCCAGCCGGATGCGGCCGACACGATCGTGCCCACCTTGGGCTTGGACGAGACCATGCCTTTGGCGGCCAGGGTCCGCATGACTTCCCGCACCACAACCCGGGAAACCCCGAAGCGATCATGCATCTCCTGAACATCGGGAAGGCGGCTGCCGGGTTCACGCGCGCCGGACAGGATTTCGCAGCCCAACGCGGCGGCGATTTCCAAATGACCCCGTCCCGCCTTATGACCCGAGCGACCGATCATGGCTGTGCCCGTGCGGTCCGTGAATCACTGGGCGTGATGGCGGCCTGGAGCGCCTCGGCCATGTCGATGCCTTTGCTGCGGGTGACAGGGTCAACTTAAAGCGGATTCTTGCCGCCGCAATGGCTGTCCTGAAATCTCCGGCAGGCCGGGCACCATACGGTACCGCTATCAATGCGTTTTATTGCGCGAACAGCCGCAGATCGACGGCATCGCCCATCAAGGCATAGCCTGCGTCATTGGGATGAAGACGGCCGCCGGAGTCCAAAGCGCTTGAAAGCTGGCCGGGATGGAGCGGATCGCGGGTGGCAAGATCGAAATCGATCACGCCGTCAAACGCACCGCCACCCCGTATCCAGTCATTGACCTTGGTGCGCGCGGCCTCACCCTCGGCGGTATAGTCGCCCGAGCCGGCAAAGGGCGTGATGGTGCCGCCAATGATCTTTACCCCTCTGGCATGGGCGCGCGACACAAGCTGACCCAGCGCGGCTATCATTTCATCGGCAGTGACGGCCTGCGCCGGGAAGCGGTGACTATATTGGATGTCATTGATGCCCATCAGGACGATGACTTTTTCAACGCCCGGCACCGCCAGCACATCGCGGTCAAACCGCGCCAATGCATTGACCGACGGTGTATCGTGAAGCAGACGGTTGCTGCCGATGCCGGCATTGACCACGGACCAGCCGCGTGTGGCCGGATCGGCCTGCAAACGTTCCGCCAGCCGGTCCGGCCAGCCGCGAAACGCGCCCTGGGTCGATCCCACGCCTTCGGTGATGGAATCGCCGAAACACACCACCGTATGTCCGGGCAATTGCGGCACGATATCGATTTCGCTGAGATGATTGCCGCCGCGCGCCGCCACGGCGCCGCTCAAGGATTGCGCATCCGCCTGATTGCCGGGCGCGGCCCAGGCTTGCAAGGTGAACAGGATATGCGCCGGAGGCACCGTCTCTTCCGGATAGAAAACCGTCACCGCGAGTTTGCTCAGCGCGGGAAGCATCCAGGACAATGGATCGCTGAGCAGCGGGGCACCGGGAGGAATGACCGCGCCGCGCTGTCCCGAAAAGGTCAGGAGGCGATCGCTGCCGGGAATGATGGCTCCGCCCGCTCCGGCCAGCGCGATATGCGCCTCCCCTATCCGCAGCGCACGGGCGGAGAATTCGTTGCTGAGCCGGATACGAAGGGATGTGGCGGCAGCGCTCAGGCGCGCAAACGCGCGCACCGTGGAATTGGCGGGATAAGGCGATGCCGGCGCATAATTCGGCGTAACGGTCCGGAGATTGCCGCCCTGCCCCGTGACCGTGACCGGCGGCGAGAGATCGTAAGCTGTCGGCACATGGCCGAAGGCGCCAAGCCAATCGCGCTCGGCCGCCTGGGCCGCCGGACCGCACCATGCCGTCAGCAGCGCCACGGCCATCCAATGCACGGCTTTCTTTTTCATCATTCCCAGCCACTGTGCCCAACGATAAGGATGATCAGCTTCCATCAATTCTCCGGTGGCGGCGATGCGGTTTTCACGACCGCTCTCAGTATGTGAAAGCATCAATTAAGTATACGCAGGACACAGCCCCTCACCATGTGAGAAGGCAAGCGCTTTCCATGCGCGATGCGCGTTTTCGCGAAAAACAGCGCCAAAACGCTGATTTCATGTTTTTCACATATTGTGATTGCAAGAGGGAGATTTTAAATATTCTCGTCATTCCCGCCTGCTACGCAAAACAAATCCCGGCGCCAGACCATGCAAACCGCAACCGTAGTGAAAACGAAAAAGCGCCCCGCGCTCAACGGGTCCAGGCCCAAGGAAAAAGCCACCCGGGCCAAGAGCTGGTCGGGAAGCCAGACATTGGTTCGCGGCCTGGATGTTTTGGAGGCGGTCGCTTCCGGGGTCACCAGCCTTGCGGAGCTCGCCGCCACTTTGAAACTCAACCGCAGCACCGCGCACCGGCTTGCGGCCACCCTGGTCGAGAAGCGCTATCTCACCTTCGTACCGCGAAATGGTTATGGCTTGGGCCCCAAATCGCTGGAGCTGGGTTACCAGGCCCGGGTACAGCTGAATATTCCGCGCGTGGCGCGGGACCATCTGGAAAGGCTCGCCGCATTGACCGGCGATACCGTGCATTTGGGGGTTCTCGACGGCAGCCGGGCTCTCTATCTGGACAAGCTTCCCGGCCGCCGGCGGGTTGAGATCAGTTCCCGGGTCGGCGAACTGCAACCCTTGCGCTCCACCGGTCTGGGCAAGGCGTTGCTGCTCGACGAAGACGAGACCCAATTGCGCGATTTCTACCGTTGCGAAAACGGCAACGGCCAGCGCTATAAAGTATCGGAAAGCGCCTGGATGAAGCGCATGCGCGAATATGTCAAACGCGGCTGCGCCTTCGACCTGGAAGAAAATGAGGACCGCATTCGCTGCGTTGCCGCGCCGGTGCGGGATGCGACCGGCAAGATCAAGGCCGCCATCAGTGTCTCCAGCGCCGCCCAGTATATGAACGACAAGCGCATGCAGACCTTGACCGATGATGTGCGCTGGACGGCGGAGCAGATCAGCCGCGAACTGGGCTGGGAAGGCGCATCCATTTCCGCGGGCGGCAAATCCGCCAGGAAAGCCGCTTAAAACACCGGTTCATCCATCCCGGCACTATTGGAAGAAAATCATCCTTTTCTTGCCTTCCAGCAGCCTGGCGTCGAGGCCGGGAACGGATTTTTCCAGATCGGCAAGATCCTTGAACGGCCGCGCGGCGCGGCGCGCGATGATGGCTTGCGCCACCTTCTCGTCGGCATGCAGCACGCCCATCAGCATGTCCGCATCGGCATGGTTGACATCGACCGGCGTCATGTTCAGGAAAAGATAATCCATCACCAGGCCGAACTCTTCCTGCGTCCCCCGCGCCCCGCGGTCGATCATTTTTTGAACCGTATCGTGCCAGGCGTCATAGTCCCTGGGCGTGTCCATCACCAACTCCATGCTGTGACAGGCGGCGCAAACTTTCGTCACCGCCGCTTCCGGTGTGGTGGCCTCGGTGGCCACTTGTTGCGCCGCCGCCGGAATCGCCAAAAGCAGCCAGCCGCCCAGAAGAGCGGCTGTGCCCGTCAGCATCCAACCGAATATGCGACTGTTCAAAATGCTTGATGCCGTTCTATCGAGCGGTTGATTGCGGCATGCCCGCATTGGGATCGGTGCCGGGAGATGACGCTATGGGATAGGCGGCCCCCTGCATCACCGGCATGCGGGGACCAACTCCCAGCTTTTCGGCGGTGACGAAGTCGCCATATTCATTGCCGAACTGGTTGGCGACGCGCTGCAAGCGGCCGTCCACGAAGGTCATGTCCAGTTCCTTCTCGCTATGCATCCTGGTGCCCCATTCGCTTTTGGTGACCGCCACGACCTTGCGGGTCACCGGATCGATGATGTCGCCCGACGAGGCGTAAACCAGTTTGCCGTCCAGGCCGAACATGATCCAGTACGTGCCCTCCGGCGTGTCGATGGTGGCGATCTCCTTGGGATTGTCGGTATTGCTGAAGATGTGGATCTTGTTGAAGACCGCATCGGCGATCCAGACTTCCTTGCCGTCGGGAGACAGAGCAATGCCATGGCTGGGGCAGCCATGCGGCACCCGCGGACGCGGCGTCTTGTTCCAAACCGAACGCCAATCGACGCTGGTGACTTCCACCGTCTGCAGGATCTTGCCCGTGTTGGTATCGGCCACCATGTAACCCAGGAAATTGTTCTGGTTGACGTAGATCTTGGAGGAATCCTTGTTGAGCGCCTGCACCCGGACATTCTCGGGGAACTGGATTTTCTGGACGATTTTCCCGCTCTCGATATCGGCGATCTGCAGCAATTTTCCGTTGGGCGACATGAAGGCGCGCTTGCCGTCGGCGCTGAGATTCAAATTGTGCGCGCCGGGGCTGCCGGGGGCGTGGAGCGTCCTGATGTGCTTCCCGGTTTTGGCGTCCAGCACATACCAATAGTCCTGCAGGTTCGAACCCACCACCAGGGTCTTGCCGTCGGCCGAGACCTGCGGCCGTTCACAGCATTTGCCGTCCAAGGTGGTGGTCCAGACCATCTTGTCGGTCGCAAGATCCAGCGCGCCCAGCCGCCCGCGAACCGCGAGGTAGAGCATGTTGGTGGCAGGGCTGGCCGCGACGCCGGAAACATCTTCCGCCGCCATGCTGCCGGCATACTCCCACATATGAATACGCTTGACG
This sequence comes from uncultured Alphaproteobacteria bacterium, assembly GCA_966096025.1. Classification (GTDB taxonomy): domain Bacteria; phylum Pseudomonadota; class Alphaproteobacteria; order Micropepsales; family Micropepsaceae; genus Rhizomicrobium. The sequence continues at coordinate 5,130 of CBHTTW010000041.1, forward strand.
AAGGCGTAATTGTTGTCGGCATCCAGCACGATAATGCCGCTGCCGTTGGGATACATCTGCCGCTCCAGCGAGCCGGGCATGGTCACATACAGCAGATGACGGCTGTGGATGGTGAAGTCGCCGCGCGGCCGCTGCGGGGCGGCCCCCGCCGGACGAGGCACCGGCGGCATCACGATCGGTCCGCTGCCCACGACATTGGCGGTGGCGGGAAGCGGATTGTCGCTGGATGCCGCCCGGGCCGCGCCCGGCCGGTCAGGGGCAGCGGCGCTCTGCGCCAAGGCCACCGCGCAGGTGCCAACAAGCAACGCGCCCGCAATCTTCATGACATTTTTCATCGACGTCCTCGCCCTTCAGATTTTTTGTTGTTTTACCGGTTACGCCGCCACCAGGAACGGCTTGAGATAGGTGTTCAGCGCCAAGCGTATCTGCGCCTTATGCGCTTCGGTGATGGGGCCATTGCGGCGACGGGCGCCGCCGGCCGGCTGACCGGGCGCCGGCGGATTGACGCGCATGATCGCATCTTCCGCGAACACCCCGCGCGCCTTCATCACATATTCGTTGGCATGCGGCAGTGAATTGAAGGCCAGGAAGCGCCCGAACGTGTCATAGGCGTCGCGCTTGCGGCCCGCGCGATAGGCATTGAAACAGGTCTGCAGCACATCGGCCAGGCCGGTATAGGGACAGGTGCCCAGGAACCCCAGTTCCAGTTCGGCAAAGAAGGTCATGCCGCCGGCGCCGGAGAAATCCGATATCTTGCCGCCGGTTTTCTGCAACAGATCCGGGGCGCGTTCCAGCGGATCACCCGATTCATCCTTGACCGACATGATGCCGGGAACCGCCGCCGCCAGGGCGACCAGATCATCGACACTGACATTGCCCACGGCCTGAACCATGATCGGCAGACCGCTGGCGTCCGACAGCGCCTTGAAATAGGCCGCCGCGTCGGCGCGGCTGCTGTCGGGCGGAACCAGCGAAATGATGCCGTCCGCCTTCAGGCTCTTGGCCTTGCGGCAATAGTCCTGCGAGGCGGCGACATTGAAGCCTTGGGTCTGCACACCCAAGACCAGGGCGGTGTCGCCCTTGACCGAGGCCAGGGCTTCGGCGCCGGCATGCCATTCCGCCGTGCTCAAACTCTGCCAGCCGCTGGCATTTTGCGGCCAGGCCATGCCCGCCACCTTGCCCCGGTTGAGAAACTGCTGCTGCTTGACCATGGCATCGACGTCGAATGTGTTGTCCGGCTTGCAGGGCGTCCAGCCGATGGGAAACACCCCGGCCAGCGGCTTGCCGTTGGGCGACTTGATGATCGGGCCGGCAGTGGCCGCCAATGCGCCTTGGCCCGCGGCAGCCAGAAGACCGAGTGTTGCGCCCGCGCCCTTCAAAAACTTTCTGCGGCTTTCCATGTCCCTAACCTTTCCCGATCTGATCTGAACGATTGTTCACTCGCATTATTCAGCAAGAGTCTCTGCTGCGGAAATCTTTAGCAATCCCGTGTCTCATAAAGTGAAAGACGGCGGACCTAGTGTGTCGCCTTGCCGTAAACCGGGAAGATCTTCCGGCTGATCGCCTCCGCCGCCGCGATCAACTGGCCCGCCACTTCGTCCTGCCAGGTCCCGCAATAGTTCCTTGAGGAGTCGGCAAAGGATATCGCCGCAGCGATATTGCCTTGCGGATCGCGCACCGGTGCGCCGACACAGCAAATGGTCTGGAAGACCTCCTTATTGTCCACGGCATAGCCGCGCTGGCGCACCGCCGCGATTTCCGAGCGCAAACTGTCCACGCCGGTGATCGTCTGGGGCGTCAGCGCCACGAACTCCCCGTCATAAAGAAAATCCTCGAGTTGCGGCGCGGAAAGGCCGGCCAGCAGGATTTTGCCCAAAGCGCTGCAATAGGCTTCCTGCTGCGCGCCGACGCGGCTGGGAATCACCACCCCGACCGGTTCACCGAACTTGGCCGAATAGGTCACCATGCTGTTTTCCAGCACACCGACATGCACCACGCCCTTGAGACGGCCGGCCAGCGCGGCCAGGACCTCTTCCGAGGTGGCGCGGATCAAGTCGCCGATCGCCACGTCCTTGGACAAGGTCGCCAGCACCATGCCGGGCCGGTAGCAGCCGCGCCGGTCGCGCACCACCGCGCCGATATCTTCCAGTGTCTTCATAAGCCGGTGCGCGCAGGCCTCGGACAGGCCCGTGCGCCGGCTGAGTTCGGCATTCGTCACCCATTCCTGCGGACCGCTGAAGGAGCGCAGCAAGGCGAAGGCTTTCTGCACCGATTGATTTTTTGGAGTTGCCATCCTGCGCCCCCAATCTCCCTGTTTTCCCAATTGCCCTGGCCGTGGGCCCGGCTGTGCCGCTGTGCGCGATCATCTCATTATGTAAAACGTGACCAAATCATATGAGACAAGCGCTCCCTCCGCAACGCGGCCTGGAATATCTGGACGCGCCTGCGCCCCATGTTAGCGCTACAAATTGGTAGCAACTTGTCGTGCGAGGCCGCGCAAGGCTATGCGGCAAGCCAGGAAATCAATCGTAACACTATTGGGATACCGCGCCGCGGCGCAGATCAGTAGGTCGTCCGGCCGCCGGAAATGTCGAAAGTTGCGGCGGTGGAGAAGGAACATTCCTCGCTGGCCAGCCAGCAAACCAAGGCGGCAATCTCGTGCGCCTCTCCCAGCCGGCCCATCGGAATGCGCGACCGCATATAGTCGATCTGGCTTTTGGGCAACTGATCCAGGATCGGGCTTTCGAACGTTGCCGGGGTCACGCAATTCACCAGCACGCCGCTGGTGGCGAGTTCCTTGCCCAGAGATTTGGTGAAGCCGATCACCGCGGCCTTGGAGGCGGAATAGGCCGATGCCTGCGGATTGCCTTCCTTGCCGGCGACCGAGGCGATATTGACGATCCGCCCATAACCTTGCGCGATCATCGCCGGAACGATTTCCCGGCAGCAATAGAAAGTGCCGTTCAGGTTGACGTCCATCACCTGAAGCCAGCTGTCGACGGGAAAATCCTTCACTGGGACGGTGGCGCCGGTGATGCCGGCGCTGTTGACCAGTATGTCGATCTTGCCCAGGGCCTGTTTGCTCTGGCGCGCCGCTTCGACGACATTTTCGTGATTGCCGATATTGACGGATACGGTGTGGGCGCCGCCGAGCTTCTTTTGCGCGTCATCGAGGGCCGAGGCATTGACGTCCCAAAGCGAAACCCGGCCGCCTTCCTGGATGATTCTTTGAGCCGCCAAAAGGCCCAGGCCCGATGCGCCACCTGTAACGACGGCGGTACGACCGGAAAAACGGCCAGCAATCATATCCATGACGTATATCCCGAAAAACTCAAAACCCTGCGGCGCATCCCGCGCCTGATCCCGGGAACACGCGGAAGGCTTGGGCCCCGCGGCAAAAACCGCGGGGCCCTCAACTCAGAATTGCTTACGCAGGCTGAACACGGTGTAACGGCCCAGCGTGCCGCCGGACGCGATAAGACCAATACCGGCATTGCCTGGGAAAGGTTCACCGCCCGAGAGATAGATCGGCGGACTGATGTCGCCGATATTGTTGACCACGATGCTGGCTTCCGTGTCGCTCAGCCACGGAGCCAAACCGCTCATGTCATAACTGACAAAGAGATTGACCGGGGCGAAGGATTCAATGCGCTTCTGGTTATAAAGCGACAGCGACTGGTTCAGGACGGGCGAAACATTGAATCCCGGGCTGTATTGCACCTGCACCCGGCCCGTCACCGGACCGACGGTGGCGGAGATGAAGGCCGTGGTCGCGGACAAGGGAACGCTGTACTTCACCAGATTGATGGGAGCCTGGCCCGGGGCGGGTGTATTTTCGTTGGTCGAGTTGATGGTCGTCGAAATGCCGCCGGACACGGTGCCGAAATCTTCGATATCGGTGACGTAATTGATCGCGATATCCAGGCCCTCGATCACCGCTTTGCCGAGATTGTTGCGGCGCAGGTCATAGAGAATATAGGGCTGATTGACACCCGGCGTGTTGAAGGCCGAGGCCAGGTCCGGTCCGGGGAAGCCGGTGGTGGCGACATTCGCGCTTCCGTTGGCATTGAAATTGGTGGGATAGCGGGCCTGAACCTGCGCCAAGGTCGGATTGAGCATGTAGTACTGGTTGTAGGCGCCGGAGAACAGCAGGCCCGGGTTGTTGAGGATCAAGCCCATTTGGTCGCTGAACTTGACATGGAAGGCGGTGACGCTGATTTCGAGTCCTGTCAGATCAAAGCCGAACTCGGTGGTGGGATGGAAATCACCGCCGATCGACCAGGTGCTGCCCTTTTCCGGCCCCAGCTGCGGATTGCCGCCCGGTGTGCTGATGGAAGGACGCAGCGCATCGGCCGCGGAAGTGCCCGGCGGCACATTGGTGTTCGCGGCGGTGCGTTGGGCCGTGTAGGTGAAGCGCGTATCCGGCGCCGAAGTATCAGCAAGGCTGGGCGCGTCAAAAGACGTACCCAAGGTGCCCCGGATCGTCAGGGCCGCGAACGGGTCATAGTTGAAGCCCAGCTTGTAATTGGCGGTCTCACCAAAGTCGCTATAGCTGTCGATACGACCCGACGCGTTGAAGCTCAGCGCGTGCACGAACGGCATGCGGTTGGCTTCGCCGACAACCGGGACGTTGATTTCGGCAAAGCCCGAATTGGTGATGCGGTGCGGCCTGGCGATCGCCACCTGCGAGCCGGGCTGCGCCGGGCCCGCCACCTGGCCGATCGGCCAGTTGGTGTTCCAGTTGGCGACATAATCGTCAAACGCCCATTGGCCGCCGATCGCCGCCTTGACATCGCCGCCGGGCAGCGAGAACAGGGTTCCGTTTGCCGACACGCCATACTGAATCTGATGCTGGACGGCCTTGCCCAGTTGTCCGTTGTCCAGAATTTGATGGATGACCGCGGGATTGCCGGCGGTGAGATTGTAGGGATCGATGGCATTGCCGGCCAGACCGGAGCTGGCAACCAGCGCGGGGGTCTGAACGCCGCCGACGGTGGTCCGCCGCATCGCCTGACCCAACAGACCGGTATTGACCGTTCTCTGGAAGCCGATGGTGGCGCTGCGGCCATAATTGAACATGCCGACCGCCTGCCAGTCGCCGAACGGCAGGTCCACCGTCACTTTGGGCGTGATCTGGAACACCTGAACATTGTTCCAATCGGTATAGCCCTGATTCCCCCAGAAGGGGCTGAAGTCGAAGGAGACGTTGTGGGTGGTTTCACCATTCAAGGACTGGAAATAGGGATTGGTGGTGTCGATCGGGATATTGGTGGCGCTCAGCATGGGACGCACCGCCGAATTCAGGCGCGTCGTCCACAGCATCTTGGTCGAGAAATTCACGCCCGGCATGATCTGCTGATGGAACTGGCCGAAGAAGGAATTCTGCTCTTCCCGGGGATATAGCGAGCGGTATTGATTGGTGTCGCAACGGTTGAACAAACCGGCATTGGTGGTCGAATTCAGGCCGGCAAACGGACCCGTAGCATTGGCCCTTAGCGCACCGGCCGTGAGGGGAACGGCGCTGGAGGTCAGGGCGTAGTTGGCGCCGCCAGCGGCACTGATGTTGGCCAGACCGCAGGAGGTGCCGCGCGAGTCGCGGCCGCCGATGGAGGTCAGGTCCATCTTGGTATAGTCGCGGTCCTTGTTGAACAGATAGGTGTTTTCCTTGTGTTCAAAGGCCAGATAGGCGCCGCCCGTGCCCCAATCGGTACCGGCCATCATGCTGGCATTGAAGGAGCTGTAGCCATCGGCCACGCCGACCGAGGCATTGGCTTGGAAGCCCTGATAGGTTTCCCGGGTCACGAAGTTGATGACGCCGGTGACCGCATTGGCGCCGTAAATCGAGGAGGCGCCGTCCGGCAGCACGTCGACCTGGCGCAGCACGATGGTCGGGATGACACCCGCGTCCGGGGCGGTGGCCAGACCGCTGATGCCGACCAGATTGTGGCCGTCCAGCAGAAGCAGGGTCGAGGAGCCGCCGGTGATGTTCTGGGCGGGGTTATAGCGGATGGACGGCCGTACGCCGCCGATATTGATCGCGGTGGGCGGGTTGGTCTGGGTGTTGAAGGTGTTTGCGATCTGCGGGATCTGGTTCAGGATTTCGTTGGTCGTGACCGCGCCGGTGGCCTTGATGCTGTTGGCATCGACGCTGATCAGGTTGGTGCCGACCGGTGCGATGCCCCGGATGCTCGTGCCGGTCGCGGCGGAGGTGATTTCTTCGACCTGCGTCTCCTGGGCCAAAGCGGGCCCCGCGATCATCACGGTGGAGAGCGCGCCCATCGACGCGCCACACAGCAGCTGCTTGGCAAAGCGCTTATTGCTCAGATTGAAAAACATCGGCAGTCCCCCTGGGTACGGCCCTGTTAGGGCCTTGATCTTGTGGGGCAACGTGGCGAGGGGACAAAAAACTGTCAAGCAAATGCTGAACAACCCTATCACATTGTGAGAGTAAGCGGGGGACCTGCGAAAAACAGCGCATTCTTGGGCGATTTCGCGCGTATCGCGGTTACAACACTGGCCAACTTTTTAATAATAATACCAATCAGGAATGGCGATCGGCGGCCGATCCGGCTGCCAGAATCGGCAGGCACAAAGCGCAAATCAGGCGGGTGAGAGTCCCGGCGTGCCGCGCCGTTCAAATCCGGCAACGCGATATTTTTCCAGCGCCTTTTCGTCGACAGCCAGGCCGAGGCCCGGATGCTGCGGCACCACAATGGAACCATCGCGGAAGCTGAAGGGCGTTTCGCCCTGCAGGATGGGACGATAGGCATCCCAAACATCCCAAGGAAAAGCGCCGGGTTCCAACACGCCGATTTCCTGGATCACCGCGCCCATTGCCGCCGAAACTTGCAGCCGTCCCGCCAGCGCCAGCCCGGTGGCGGCATGGGGCGCGATGGGAATGTTCCAGGCCTCGCACAGGGCGCCGATCTTGCGCATGGTCAGCGGTCCGGCGCAGACCCGCATTTCCGGCTGCATGATGGCGTAGGTGCCGCGGCGCAGTCCCTCGCGGAAAGGCTCGAGCCCGCGCCACCCCTCGCCGCCCGTGATCAGGAAATTGGGCACATCCCGGCGCAAGCGCGCCGGGCCGTCATAATCGTCGCGCGCCAGCGGTTCTTCCAGCCAATAGACTCCCGCCTCCGCCAAACCCTTGGCTGCCGCCAGCGCCTGATCATAGGTCCAAAGCCCCTTGGCCCCGGCCGTGCGGTCCACCATCACTTTGAAACCCGCGCCGCCGGCCGCAATCATCCGGCGCGTCGATTCCACATCGATGCGATAGTCGGTCCGCATCATCTGGATCTTCATGGCCTTGAAGCCCGCCTGACGCACCAGGCTTGCCTGATCGCCATGGGCTTGGGGCGAAACTTCATCCTGGGGAATCGGCCAGACATAGGTGAAATAGACCGGCACCGTGTCCAAACTGGCGCCGCCCATCAGCCGGCACAAGGGCTGTCCCGCGATCTTGCCGATCGTGTCCCACATCGCTTCCTCGACCGAGGGCCAATCCAGCAAGCCGCTCTTCAGATGGCGCTCGATGGCGAACAGGTCCTGGCCCACCAGCAGGGAAGCGGCGCGCGACACGTCATTCGCCGCCGCACCCAGGAAGGAATAACCGGTGACGCCGGAATTGGTCCTGACCCTGACCACATTGCTGCGGCCCGCCGTCATGTTGCGGTAGGTCGGAAGGAAGCTGCGGGCGCCTTGCGTCTTGGGCAGCTGGATGTCGAAACTTTCAATCGCGCTGATGGTGACGGGCCCGACACCGGCGCGAAGATTGCGCACTTGGGCGGTGGCGCTTTGTGCCGCCGCCAGCGCCATGCCCGCCGTGCCGGCGAGAATTTGGCGCCTGTTTCCGATGATGTCCATCGTCTCTCCGGCTATTCGTATCCCAACGCAAACGCCCAAAGCACCTGGCCGACCATGGCCGCGACATACTGGCGGCCATCGACGGTGTAGGTCATCGGCGTCGCCCGCCAACTGTCATTGGTGCGGAAGCGGTAAAGCGTTTTGCCGCTCTTGGCGTCCAGGGCCGCGAAATCTCCCCCCACCTCGCCATGGAACAGCAAGCCGCCGCCGGTCGCCAGGATGCCGGTGTAATCGGTCTCCTGCGGCCCGAACATCGGCTTTTCCCAAACCACATCGCCGGTCTCGACATTCAGCGCGCGCACCAGACGGACACCGGGATCGTTGGGGTCGGGATTGTTGCCGAAGATGCGGCCCTTGCTGCGATAGA
>CBHTTW010000042.1:0-13253 GCA_966096025.1 uncultured Alphaproteobacteria bacterium
CGGGCGCGCGAGGTGCGCCTGGTCGAAGGCCGGCTGCTGGAACTGAGGACGCCGCTATGAGAGAGCGAGCCGCCTATATCCTGCCGCGCGACAAAGGCGCCGCGCCACTCGATTTTGTGATTGCCGTGATGGCCTTTCTGGCGGCATTGGCCCTGGGCGCATCGCTGGTGGCGACACGCGCCGCCCATGGCTGGCAAAGCGGGCTGGCCGATCGCGTCACGATACAGGTGATGCCGCCGGAGGAAGGCGATCCCAGCGCGGGCCTGGAGGCGGAAACCCAGGCCGTGCTGTCGGTCCTCAGCACGACGCCGGGCATCGCCCATGCCAATCTTTTGTCGGATGCCGAGATCAATGCCCTGGTCGAACCCTGGATCGGCAAGGATGGCGTGGTGGCGGGCATTCCGCTGCCGCGCTTGATCGATGCCGCCATAGTGCCCGGCGAAGATATCGATGTCGCCGCTTTGGCGAGTAAATTGAAACAGGCCGCGCCGCACGCCAGCGTCGATGACCACCGCCGCTGGATCGCGCGTTTGCGCGGTGTGGCGGACGCGGTGCGCTTTTCCGCTTATGGCATCCTGCTTTTGATCGCGGGCGCCACTGCGGCGGCCGTCTCCTTCGCCACCCGCGCCGGGCTTGAAGCGCATCATGAGATGGTGGCGCTGCTGCATCAGATGGGGGCCCTGCCCAGCTTCATCGCCCGCGCCGTGGAATGGCACTATTTCGTCTCGGCTTTGGTGGCGGCGGCCTTGGGCACCGTGTTCGCGGCCCTGCTGTTTCTGGCCGCCGGCGGGCTGGAAGTATTCGGCCTGGAAGCGGTGCCCTTCCTGCCGCCGATTTCCCTGAAATGGATGGAGATTCCCTGGTTGCTGGCGGTGCCTTTGGTGACATCACTGATCGCCTGGGCCACGGCGCGAATTTCAGTGCTTTCGGTCGTTAAAGCGATCTATTGAGCACGGCGAAAGCTGTTTGCTATTCTCGATTTGCTGTTTTGGGCGATCAAGCGGAGCCGTGATTTGCGGGTCTTTCTAAGCGTGATTTTTCTGACCTTGCTCGGCTATGGGCTCGGCTTTGTGCTGTTCGTCAGCAATCTGCCTGCGCCGCCCGCCACGGCGCCCAAGGTGGACGGTATCGTCGCCTTGACCGGGGGCGACGAGCGCCTTGATACGGCGGTGGCGCTTTTTGAACATGGCGCGGGCAAACGGTTGTTGATCAGCGGCGTGAGCCAGAAAACCAGCAAGGAAACCGTGGGCCGGATGTCGGACGGCGGACCGCGTTTTGCCTGCTGCGCCGACATCGGCTATGCTGAAGACACCCATGACAATGCCCTGGAGGCCGCGGCTTGGACACGGGAGCATCATTTCAACAGCCTTTTGATCGTCACCGGCCGCTATCACATGCCGCGCACCATGCAGGAATTTTCCACCCTCCTGCCGGACAAATCCCTGATCGCCTATCCGGTGGACCAGAGCCGGATCGATCTGGGCGGCTGGTGGCGGCGTCCGCGCACCGCGCAACTGCTGCACCGCGAATATGTCAAATATCTCGCCAGCCTGGTGACGACGCGGCTGGCCAAATGATTCTCCGATGATTATCTGGCTGCGCTCGGCGCTGTTCATGCTGTGGTTCCTTGCGATCACCACCATCCTGTCGCTGAGCTTCCTGCCGGTGCTGATCCTGCCGCGCGGCGCCACGGTATGGCTGGCGCGGTTCTGGTCGCGCCTCACCTTTTGGGGGCTGAAAATCTTTACCGGCATCGGCTTCGAGGTGCGCGGCACGCCCCCCAAAGGTCCGGTTTTGGTGGCATCCAAGCATATGAGCATGTGGGACACGATGGCTTTGTATTTGGTGCTGGATCAGCCCGCCATTGTGCTCAAGCGTGAATTGCTGCGCATTCCCTTTTATGGCTGGTTTGTGTGGAAGGCGACCGCGATTCCAATCGACCGCTCTGCCGGCGCCGGCGCCTTGCGCAAAATGTCCGCCGCCGCGCGCAATGTCCTGAACCAGGGACGGCCCATTCTGATTTTCCCGGAAGGCACGCGCAAAAAGCCGGGCGCCGCGCCCGATTACAAGCCCGGTGTGGCGGGTCTTTATGCGCTGTCGGGGGTGGCCTGCGTGCCGGCGGCGCTGAATTCCGGGCGCTATTGGACCGGCTTTATTAAACGGCCAGGCACCATTGTGCTGGAGTTTCTGGAACCGATCGCGCCGGGATTGAAGCGAGATGCCTTTATGAGCCTGCTGGAGAGCCGCATCGAAACCGCCACCCATAAACTCCTGCCATGACAGCATTAGCCAAGCGCCGCTGCGATTCCTGCACCGTTTGTTGCATCGACCTGAAAATCGAGACCACGGAATTTCGCAAACCGATCAATGTGCCCTGCCGGCATCTGTGCGGTACGGGTTGCGGTATTTATGAAACCCGCCCGCCTGTGTGCCAGCAATTCCTTTGTGGCTGGCGGCTGTTTCCCGAATTGACGGATGATTGGCGTCCCGATTTGAGCGGCGTGCTGGTGATGCGCAGGGCGCCGGCTGAGCTGCCACGCGCCTGGCAGAACGCGCCCTATGGCGTGGTGCTGGCAATCACCGGCGGCGAAGCGGCGGTTACGCGCCCTGGCTTTGCGGAATATGCCGCCGGCCTGCTGGCCAAGAACATTCCGGTTTTCCTGTCGGCGGCCTCACCTTCCACCGTGCTCAATGAGCATGTGGACGCCGACATCGGCCTGCCAGCCCTGCGCCAAAAGCTGGTGCAGCTTCACGGCCTCCTGCATGCCACGCGTTGGAAGCGGAGCAAGCTGATGATTATAATCCCGCTTTACCGTCTGTTGCTGGACCGCCAGCGCTTCCTGATGCAAAAATCCCTAAATAAAACAAATGGTTAATTCACCCTTGCGGGGTGAAATACGCCTGCGGCGGGCCCATATTAGTCACGGTGTCAGGCCATGGTGGCGGACCCCAGGACGGATATGATTGTTATCGCCCCATGAGCGAGATCTCCCACCAGATCTGGGACATGAAATACCGGCTGAAGGCGCCGGACGGCACGCCCATCGACCGCGATGTGCCCGACAGCTGGGCGCGCGTCGCGCTGGCCTTGGCACAGGCCGAAGCGCCCGATCAGCGCATGGCCCGCGCCCAGGAATTCGCCCGCGCCCTTATCGGCCACAAATTTCTTCCCGCCGGCCGCATCCTGGCCGGCGCCGGCACCGGGCGCGCCGTCACCCTGTTCAACTGTTTTGTGATGGGGGCAATCGAAGATTCCATGGACGGAATCTTTTCCGGCTTGCGCGAAGCGGCCCTGACCCTGCAACAGGGCGGCGGCATCGGTTATGATTTTTCCACCCTGCGGCCCAAGGGCGCTGCCGTCGCCGGTGTCGGCGCGGACGCTTCCGGCCCCGTCTCCTTCATGGATGTGTGGGATGCGATGTGCCGCACCATCATGAGCGCGGGTTCGCGGCGCGGCGCGATGATGGCGACCTTGGCGGTCGATCATCCCGACATCGAGGATTTCATCACCGCCAAGCGCACACCGGGGCGGCTTTCCAATTTCAACCTGTCGGTGCTGGTCAGCGACGCCTTCATGGCGGCGGTGAAGAACGACGCCGAATGGCCGCTGACCTTCGGCGGCAAGACCTATCGCACGGTGCGGGCAAAAGCGCTGTGGGAAACCATCATGCGCTCGACCTATGATTATGCCGAGCCCGGCGTGATCTTTATCGACCGCATCAATCAACAGAACAATCTGGGCTATTGCGAAACCATCGCCGCCACCAATCCTTGCGGCGAACAGCCCTTGCCGCCCTATGGTGCCTGCCTGCTCGGTTCGATCAATCTGGCAAAGCTGGTGCACAACCCTTTCGAGGCCAATGCCGCACTGGATTTGGCCGAATTGGAGCGGCTGGTGACCACGGCGGTGCGGATGATGGATAACGCCATCGACGTGTCGCGTTTTCCTTTGGAGCCCCAAGCGCAGGAAGCCCGCGCCAAGCGCCGCATCGGCCTGGGCGTGACGGGCCTGGCCGATGCCTTGATCCTGTGCCGGGTCAAATACGGTTCGCGGCGCAGCCTGGAGCTGATCGGGGAATGGCTGAAAACCCTCAGCCAGGCCGCCTATCGCGCCAGTATCGAACTGGCCAAGGAAAAAGGCCCCTTCCCGCTTTACGATATGAATCCCTATCTGGCGCGGCCGCACATCCAGGCCTTGCCACCCGACCTTTATCAGGCCATCGCCGCGCATGGCATCCGCAACGCCTTGCTGACCTCCATCGCGCCCACCGGCACCATCTCGCTGTTCGCGGACAATGTCTCCAGCGGCATCGAGCCGGTCTTCGCCTTCAGCTACAAGCGCAAGGTGCTGCAGCCCGATGGCAGCAAGCGCGAGGAAATGGTCAGCGACTATGCGGTGCGGCTCTTCCAGCAGAAATTCGGCGCCGATGCCGCCTTGCCGGATTATTTCGTCAATGCCCAGACCCTGTCGCCGTCGGACCATCTGGCGGTGCAAGCCGCCGCCCAACCCTTTATCGACAGCGCCATTTCCAAGACCATCAATGTCCCGGCGGCGATTTCCTTTGAGGATTTCAGCCATGTCTATCTGGAGGCCTATGCCCTGGGCTGCAAGGGCTGCACCACCTATCGCCCCAACGCGGTGACGGGATCGGTACTGTCGGTGGAAGAGCCGCAAGCGGCGGCGGCGGCGCCATCAGTCGATACCTCAGAACCCGAACTGCCCCTGCCGGCGCCGCAGCCGCGCATCCCGACCGAAAAAGGCGGTGTGGTCTATATGACCCGGCCACTGGACCGGCCCGACGCCCTGATGGGACGCACCTACAAGATCAAATGGCTGGACAGCGATCACGCCTTCTACATCACCATCAACGATATCGAGAAGGACGGGCGGCGGCGGCCCTTCGAGGTCTTCATCAATTCCAAGAATATGGAGGCCTATGCCTGGGCCCTGGCGCTGACCCGCATGATCTCGGCGGTGTTTCGGCGCGGCGGCGACGTGTCCTTCGTGGTCGATGAGATGAAGGCGATCTTTGATCCGCGCGGCGGACAATGGATGAATGGCCGTTATGTGCCGTCGCTGTTGGCCGCAATCGGCGAGGTGATCGAACGCCATATGATCGAAATCGGCTTTCTGGGCCGGCGCGACCCGGGCTTCGTGCCCGAAGTGCCCGCCGAAGGCGCCCGCGCCCGCTATTGCCCGCGCTGCGGCGACGCCAGCTTCATCAAGCTGGAAGGCTGTGATTCCTGCTTGTCTTGCGGCTACTCCAAGTGTAGCTGACGACGGTGCTAAAATATTCCAGCCGCTTCTGGCTCTACGCCCCTTCCGCTCTGTTCGCGCTTTTGGCCGCCGCCGTGATGATTCATTGGTGGCTGCTGGCAGGCCCCTTCGAAAAGAAACTCGCGGCGCTGAAGGGGCGCGAAGCCATTCCCGGCATCACCCTGGATTGGGACAAGGTGGAAGTCGGCGGCTTTCCCTTCCGCCTGGACGCCAATTTCCAGAATTTGCGGATCGCGGGCGCGGGCGCGCACGGGCCCTTTTCCTGGCGCAGCGAAAAATTCGCAATGCACAGCCTGACCTATGGCCGCAGCCAGGATGTCTATGAAGTGGCGGGCCGGCAGATGATAAGTTGGACGGACTCGGGCGGCCAAGGCCACGACGCATCCGTTCAATCGGGCAGCATGCGCGGCAGCAGCATCCTTGGCCGCCAAGGCCTGATGCGGTTTGACCTTGATATTGCCGAACTGGGCGGAGCCGATTTCAGCCTGGTCCGGTTTCAATTCCATATGCGGCAGGGCCTGGACGGCAACAGCCTGAATCTGATGGTCAGCACCGATGAACTGCCGGTGGGAGGCAAGAAAACGCACCATCGCCAGCTCTACATCACCCTGGCGAACGGCGAGGCGTTGTTGCCGCTATTGCGCGGCGAGATATCGTGGCCCGAGGCCATCAAGCGTTGGCGCGCAGCGGGTGGAAGCGAAAAATTGTCCGACGACCCCGGCGGACAGAGCTTGGCTGAGATATTGAAGCCGTTCTACTAACGCCGGCGCGCCGCTTTCTTGGCGCGCGGTTTTTTGGTCGCCTTCTTGCCGGACTTCTTTGCCCGTTTGGCGCGCTTTTTCTTCTTCTCGGTCTCGGGCGCGACATAGAGCTGGAACGGCAGGCGGCCGAAATTGGGCGCCGCGGTATCCTGGCCGATATCGATAATGGCGCGGCGGATGGCACGGGTGCGGGTGAAGAGATCGAACAGGGTCTGGCCGTCGCCATTGCGCACCGCGCGCTGCAACTGGCTCAGATCCTCGTTGAAGCGGCCCAGCACTTCCAGCACCGCGTCGCGATTGTTCAGGAACACGTCGCGCCACATCGTCGGATCGCTGGCGGCAATACGGGTGAAATCGCGAAAGCCGCTGGCGGAATATTTGATCACTTCGCCTTCGGTCACCTGCTCCAGGTCATGGGCGGTGCCGACGATATTGTAGGCGATCAGATGCGGCAGATGGGAGGTGATGGCCAGCACAAGGTCATGATGGCCGCTATCCATCACATCCACCTGGCTGCCCAGGCCCAGCCAGAAATCCTTGAGCCTGTCCACGGCGCGCTGATCGCTGCCCGGCACCGGCGTCAAAATCGCCCAGCGCCCGTCGAACAGGCTGGCAAAACCCGACTCGGGGCCGGAAAATTCCGTACCGGCGATGGGATGGGCGGGAATGAAATGCACGCCCTTCGGCACATGCGGGCCGACATCGCGCACCACCGCGCTTTTGACCGAACCGACATCGGACAGGATCGCGCCTTGCGCCAGATGCGGCGCAATCGCTTTGGCGATGCTCTTATAGGCGCCGACGGGCGCGCAAAGGATCACCAGCTCCGCGCCCTTCACCGCCTCGCCGATATCGGCGTGCAAGGTGTCGCAAAAGCCGATGGCCCGCGCCCGCTCCAGCACATCGGCGCTGGCATCATGACCGGCGATTTGCCCGGCCAGATGGCCGCGGCGCGCGGCATGCGCGATGGACGAGCCGATCAAGCCCAAGCCGATAATGGCGATCTTCTTCATTGGCCCCATCTATGCCGCCATGAATTGCTGAATCCGTGACACGGCCAGCCTGTTTTCTTCCTCGGTGCCGACCGTCATGCGCAAGCAGTCGGGCAGCCCGTAGCTGGCCACCCCGCGCAGTATAATGCCGTTTTGCGTCAGGAAAGCATCCGCCTTGACGGCGGTTTTTTCGCCCTCGGGCGGAAAATGGATCAGCACGAAATTGGCCGCGCTGTCATCGACACGAAGGCCTGCCTTGCGGATTTCCGCCGTGATCCAGGGCAGCCACTGGCTGTTGTGCTTCACAGAGGCCCAGAAATGCTCGCGGTCGCGCACCGCCACCGCCCCCACCTGCTGTTGCAGGGTCGAGGTATTGAAGGGACCGCGGATGCGGTTGAGGACGTCGCAGATGGCGGCGGGCGCATAGACCCAGCCAAGCCGCAGGCCGGCCAGGCCATAGAGCTTGGAGAAGGTGCGGGTCATCACCACATTGTCGTTGTTGGTGACGAGTTCGATCCCGGCCTCATAATCCTTGGCGGTGACATATTCGGCATAGGCCGCGTCGATCACCAGCAACACATCCTTGGGGATGCCGGCATGCAGCCGCGCCATCTCCTCGCGGTTCAGCATCGAGCCGGTGGGGTTGTTGGGATTTGCGATATAGACGATCCGGGTCTTGGGCGTGATCGCCGCCAGCATGGCATCGACATCCACCTTGATGGCGCTGTTGGTGGTGCGTTCCGGCACCATCACCGGCGTGGCGCTGTTG
Organism: uncultured Alphaproteobacteria bacterium; assembly: GCA_966096025.1. GTDB lineage: Bacteria > Pseudomonadota > Alphaproteobacteria > Micropepsales > Micropepsaceae > Rhizomicrobium. Next base: position 7,801 of record CBHTTW010000042.1, read on the forward strand.
GCGCGGGTGATGATCTCATAGACCAGGAAGGCGTGACGGCTGAGGACCGCTTCATCGCCGGGCTGGAGATAGGCATTGGCCAAGAGGGTCAGAAGCGGACCCGAACCCTCGCCGCCCGTCACGATCCGGTCCGGATTGACGCCGTGCACTTCACCGATCGCTTCGCGCAGCAGGCGGGCGCTGCCGTCGGGATAGAGTTGCAGGTCATGGGAAGCGGCGGCCAGGGCGGCCATCGCCTTGGGGCTGGGGCCGATGGGCGATTCATTGGCGGACAGCTTGATCGGCTTGGCCACCCCGGGAACGGCGGCGCGCCCGCCGACATAGAGCGAGACTTCCAGGATTCCGGGCTTGGGCGAAGGCGACATGGACAGACTCGAAAAGGCGTTAGGCGTGGCCCATAGCGTCAGCGTATGGGCGACCGCCCGTCAAAAAGGGCGGTATTGATAGGGCGGGCGGGCTCCAAAAGCAAAGCAGGGCTGCCATTCGTTGACTTGAGGGCAGCCGGGCCTTAGCTACGCTTTCCAAGGATTTAGGATGGCTCTTACGTGACTGAGGCTCCTCGTTTCCTGCGCCCGGTGACCGCGCCATCGGCGGATGTCGGAATGGCGGTCACTTTCGATGCTCCGCTGCAGCTGGACTGCGGCCGCGAGCTGGCGTCTTTCACGGTCGCCTATATGACCTATGGCAAGCTGAACGCGGCCAAAAGCAACGCGATCCTGATTTGCCACGCCCTGACCGGCGACCAGTTCGTGGCGTCCGATCATCCCATCACCGGCAAGCCCGGCTGGTGGACCACCATGGTGGGACCAGGCAAACCGATCGATACCGACCGTTTCTTTGTCATCTGCGCCAATGTGCTGGGCGGCTGCATGGGTTCGACCGGTCCCGCCGATATCGATCCCAGTGACGGCAAGCCCTATGGCTTGAATTTCCCGGTCGTCACCATTCGCGACATGGTGCGGGCGCAGAAACGCCTGGTCGAGCATCTGGGGATCGACAAGCTGCTGGCGGTGATCGGCGGCTCGATGGGCGGCATGCAGGTGCTGCAATGGGCCGCGTCCTATCCCGACTGCGTTCGCGCGGTGGTGCCGATCGCCTGCGCCGCGCGTCATTCGGCACAGAACATCGCCTTTCACGAAGTCGGCCGCCAGGCGATCATGGCCGATCCCGACTGGCAGGGCGGGGAATATTATCTGTTCGACACCAAGCCGAAGAAGGGTTTGGCGGTGGCGCGCATGGCCGCGCATATCACCTATGTTTCGGAAATGGCGTTGCAGCGCAAGTTCGGCCGCGCCTTGCAGAACCGCGAGGCGCTGTCCTTCCAGTTCGCGCCGGATTTCCAGATCGAATCCTATCTCCACCACCAGGGCGCGACTTTTGTCGACCGTTTCGACGCCAATTCCTATCTCTACATCACCCGCGCCATGGACTATTTCGATCTGGCCGAGGAGCATGGCGGGCAATTGTCGGACGTGTTTCGCCTGAATTCGGCGCGCTTCTGCATCGTCTCCTTCACCAGCGACTGGCTGTTCCCCCCGGTGGAAAACAAGCGCATCGCCCACGCCCTGAATGCGGTGGCGGCGCAGGTGAGCTTTGTCGAAATCAAAAGCGACAAAGGCCATGACGCCTTCCTGCTGGATGAGCCGGAAATGTTCGCCACGGTGCGCGGCTTTCTCAATCACGCGGCCCAAGATTTAGGATGAAGTATCCGGCATGAGCGAGCTGCGTCCAGATTTGGCGGCGATTGCCGCGATGATCCGCCCCGGGGCGCGGGTGCTGGATGTCGGCTGCGGCGACGGCGCGCTGCTGGAACATCTCAAATCCAAGAATGTCGACGGGCGCGGCATCGAGATTTCCCAGGCCAATGTGAATGCCTGTGTGGCGCGCGGCCTGGCGGTGGTGCAAGGCGATGCCGACACCGATCTGGTGGATTATCCGGCGCAAGTGTTCGATGCGGTGATCCTGTCCCAGACCATACAGGCTACCGAGAGGCCGCGCGTGGTGCTGGATCACCTGCTGCGCATCGGGCGGCGGACCGCGATTTCACTGCCCAATTTCGGCTATTGGAAAGTGCGCGCCTCGCTGCTTACCGGCGGGCGGATGCCGCGCACCAGGGCGCTGGATTATTCCTGGTGGGCGACGCCCAACATCCATCTTTGCACCCTGGCCGACTTTGTCGATCTGACGCGCGAATGCGGCGCCACCATCGTGGAAGCCCATGCCCTCAACGATAACGGCACGCGTTCGGTGATGAATCCCAAGACCCTGACGCACGGCTTTTTCGGCCCCAACCTGTTTGCCCAGGGCGGCGTGTTCCTGCTCAAGAAGAGCTAGTCGTCGGTTTCAGCGCTATCGCCGCGGCCTGGGTCAGTCCCGGCGTGACCCCGGCATAAAGCGACTTGGCGGCTTCCACCACATGCACCCCGCCGATGCCCGGGAACAGCCGGTTGCCCATTTTTTCCCACCCCGTTCCGGTGCGGGTGACGGTTTCAAAGGGCGGTGCATAAAGCGCGCGCGACCAGCGGGTGGATTCGAATTGCCCGCTGGCGAGCAGGCCTTCCAGCTCCATCTTGGAAAAGGGGCGGCCATGGCCGAAGGGCGATCGTTGCACCTGGGCCCACAGGCTGGCGCGGTTGGGCGCCACCAGCAGGATGCGCCCTTCCGGCGCCAGGACCCGCCAAAGCTGGCGCAAAAGCGCGCGCAGGCTTTCGGAAGATTCCAGCCCATGCACGATCAGGATGCGGTCGAAAAACATGTCCGGAAAAGGCAGCGCATCTTCCTCGCAGAACAGGCTGGCATTCTTGCCGTCGGGCCAGCCGAAGTTTTCGTCTCCTGCGCCCAGCGGTCCGGGCATGGCGGCGATGGTGCGTTCGGTGCCGGAAAACGCCCGCAAATAGGGAATGGCGAAACCATAGCCCAGCAGCCGGTAATTGCGCAGATTGGGCCAGACGGCCTGAATTTCGTTGAAGATGGCGCGCCGAGCCATCCGGCCCAGCGGCGTGTGATAAAAAGCGGTCAGGTCGCGAACATCCTGCGGCATGGAGACAGACTAGTGCCGAAGTTCGTTTGTTCAAAGACGCAGCTTTGGTAACCTGGGCGTTAAGGAGAACCCATGACCCCCACTTCGACAAACACAGTGATCGAGATCGTCCCCTGCCTGTCGGACAATTACGCCTATCTGATCAAGTCGGGCGCCCAATGTGCGATTGTCGACCCGTCTGAGCCGGAGCCGGTGCGCGCCGCCCTGGCCAGGACAGGCTGGAAGCTGACCCATATCCTCAACACCCATCATCATCTGGATCACTGCGGCGGCAATCTGGCGCTCAAGGAAGAGACCGGCGCCCAGATCGTGGGGCCCGGCAAGGACGCGGCCCGCATCCCCGGCCTGGATGTGGGGGTGGAGGAAAGCAGCGGCTGGGAATTTGACGGCCGCAAGGTGCAAGTCTTGGAAGTACCGGCTCATACCAGGGGCGCCATCACTTTTGTGATCGACGGCAATGCCTTTACCGGCGACACCTTGTTCACCCTGGGCTGCGGGCGGCTGTTCGAGGGCGATCCTCAAATGATGTGGACCAGCCTGTCCAAGCTGATGACCTTGCCCGACGAGACAAAGGTCTATTGCGGCCATGAATATACCCAGAGCAATGGGCGCTTCGCCCTGACCCTGGAGCCCGGCAATGCCGCCTTGAAGGCGCGGATGGACGAAGTCATTGCCGCGCGTCAGGCGGGCAAGCCGACCGTGCCATCCACCATGGGTCTGGAGAAAAACACCAATCCCTTCCTGCGGCCGAATTCAGCAGAGATCCGCAAGTCGCTGGGCATGGAAAAGGCGGACAATGTCGCGGTTTTCGGCGAGATCAGGGCCCGTAAGGATAAGTTCTAACCGGAAACAAGGGGGCGCATCCTCTCAATTGTCATGGGCCACCGGAGTGTGGGCCATGACAGAACTATCAGTTGTTAGAACCAGCCCGAACTACTTGGCCTTTTGACTGTCGTCACCGCTGCCGAAGGGTGCGGTGACGACATCGGCGCTGGTGGAGACCACCGTGGCGCCCGCGTCCACGACCGTGCTGGCGGCGTGATAGGCCATGCAGCCATAAAGCAGGATGGTCATGGCGGCAAAGACCGTGGCCGTGACCGGCGCGGACGTGACTTTGTGCATGCCCCTGCTTCCCCTATTTGACAGGCCGCGACCTTAGCGGCCCAATGGTCAAAATATCGCTAACCATGAAGTGACCCGATGTCAGAAGCGCTGTTCGTCACCCGGCTGTACAAAGACCGCATCGCCGTGTCGCGCGATTTGGAGCGCACCTGCCTGGGCATTGCCGCCGACGACGCGGCCGGCCAGCGCTGGTCGCGAATGCACAAATACGGCGGCTATACCTCCTATGCCTCGCTCAATGATCTGACTTATCGCGCCAGTATTTTCGCCGATCTGGAGCGCGCCATCGCCAAGCATGTCTCGGGTTTTGCGCACGAGCTGCAGTTCGATCTGGCGGGCAAGAGGCTCAAGCTGGACAGTCTCTGGATCAATGTGATGGAAAAGGATGCGGTTCACACCCCGCACATCCATCCCCATTCAGTGATCAGCGGCACCTATTATGTGACCGTGCCGCCCAAATCCGGCGCCATCCGGTTCGAGGACCCGCGCCTGCCCATGCTGATGGCGGCGCCGACAAAAAAGCCAAATGCGCGGCCGGAAAATCGCAGCTTTGTCGATGTCGCGCCCAAGCCCGGCCTACTCTTGTTATGGGAAAGCTGGCTGCGCCATGGGGTCGAGCCCAACCGCGCGCGGGGTAAGCGGATTTCGGTGAGTTTTAATTACCGGTGGGACTGACCAGGGGCGCGGTCAGGTGTGCCGGCGCCGGATGATGGCGTCCAATTTGCCGGGCAGCTTGGAGACGAAATGCTCCCGGTCCCAGGCGATCTTGGCTTCGGCGAAAATCTTTTCCTGCACCTCGCGCGGCAGATGCGGCCAGGCACTGATCACCGCCGAGCCCAGCCGGCGCACCAGGCATTCCTCCTCGGCCGGATATCGAAATGTCTTGTCTTCCACAAACGCCATGTGCGCGCCCCTCTTGCTAGAGATGTTGAAGGATAGGTCCGGGGCTTGAAGCGGGAACTTCGGCCGCGTCGGACATAAAAGGGAGCCAAAGCTCGACCCGTTGGAACCCTAACCAAACAGGAAACGGTTTGGAACCCGGAACTTAAGGCGCGAGGAGCTTTGCGGCGTGGGCAGGAGGCCGCGCGGAGCGTATCTAGCGTACGTGAGCACGGCCGACGTACCCACGACGCAAAAGGACCGCGCCGTTAGCGGCCCTTTTTCTGGCGGTCCTTGCGCGCCTGATACTTCGCGTCGCGCGCCGCCTTCTGGTCAGCCAGGAGCTGGACCAGTTTTTCGGCTTCCTCGCGCTTCTTGGCTTCGGCGGCGGCCTTGGCCTCTTCCGCTTCCC
>CBHTTW010000043.1:0-13236 GCA_966096025.1 uncultured Alphaproteobacteria bacterium
GGGGTCTTTTGCGTCATGGGTTCGTCGAAAGGCTTGCCCGTATTCCCTATACGGGGTGCGCCTTTCTCCTGCCCACGCCACAAAATCCCTCCGGCGCAGTGGTTCAATCTGGCCTTAACTTGCTCTACTTGCTCTATCGCGTTTCGGCTTGCCGGCGCTTTTCGGCGGCGGGAGTCAAAGCACTGACCAAGCTGCGGGCGCTGGCGTTTATCTGCACCAGTATCCCGGAAAGCTCGCTCGCCGGCGCATCTTTCTTCAGATGCGCGCGCAAGGCGTTCAACTGAGTCAACAGATCGGAATAGCCTTCCAGCGCGGCTTTACCGGCACGCGCGGGCGGCGCCATTTGATCGAGCCTGAGATGCAGGATGCGCTGGCAAAGAAAAAAAGCGGGGCTGTTTTCCCTTTCAACGGGCTTTTCGCTGGACTGGGGCAGAGATCCCAGCGCCGAACGGATCAGGCTGCGCAACTGCTCCAAGCCGTTCAGCAGCTCGGGAGAGGCGGCCGCCGGTGCCGATGCCCCTGCGGGGGCGGGCGCAAGGCGCAAATCGAGCTGCGCCTTGGCCTTGGTGTCCGATCTTGCGGCGGCGATTTTCGCGGCGCGAATGGTCGCCCAGGCAAAAATCGCGGCCGCCGCCAGCACCAGCAGGCCGGCCAGCAGAATCTGCCATTCCTTCGCCCAGTCATAGGCGAGATAAAACTTGTCCCAATCGATCGTCACGCTGCCCCGCTTTTCGGCAAGCCGCCCGCTAGGCGCGATGCGGCTGCCTGAAAAACCCTCTCAACTTTTGCCGGGATTGCCAAGAGCGGCGCGCGTGGCGGCGGTCGCACCGAACGCCATCCGACACTCGCCCTCATGTGTACACAATAAACATTCCTTTAATCTGTCGTCAAGAAACAGCTCCTAGGATGCCCAAGGCTCGCAAGTGGCGAGGCATGGGGGAATGGGGCGATGTCACTCGCTGTTCTACTGGGAGGCTGGGTCGCAGCCTCGATTATCCTCTCGCCGGTGATCGGACGCTTCCTTGCCGGAACGGAAAAGGGCGAGCGCGAGCTTCCTCGGGCCTCCCTCAAGACCCCGGTATCGACTTGGGCCAGGCCCAGGCATGCTGAGCCGATGCGCCGGAATGTCGCGCTTCCGCTCTATCGGCGCCAAGCCGGCTGGCCCCGCACCGGCTGACCTCGAGGCCGCCGCGTCGTTTTTTCGGCAAATTGACAGCTGCAGGTTGCCATTCGGAGCCGAACGGTCCGGCTGCACAACCGCGCCTGCCGGTTTTTGTGCCGGCCAGAGCACCCCAGCATAAAAGCAGGAACTTTCCACGCCGGCCGCGCTGTATTCCGATCGTGCGCGGCATGGCTGCAAGTTCATGGTTAACAAGGAACGAAACCGCCGGTTTCTTGTTCACACCGGGCGGGAACTTTGTCCATGCCGGTGTAGCATTTCGGGTCTATTTTACCTCGCATACGCAACAAATATATCGGATACTGAACACGTCACGCGGGGTTGGCTTTTAAATTCAACGCATAATCGGTTGGCGCTGGAATGTACGGCTCGCGGCATAAGGTTTGCGTGGGGCGTGTGACGATCTTGGGGAATGGGTAATGAGTCTGGACCGGGTGTCTCAAAACAATACGCCTGCAAACGCGCCCGCTCCGCACCTCGCCAAAGTCGATGCTTTTGTTCGCCGCAGCGCGTCGGGCGACGCACTTTCGCTCCGCACGCCGCGCGCCCGGCCTTTGCCGCCGGCGGACGCCGGCGCTGCTCAGCGGCGTTATCCCCGTTATGTTCCCGCCGCCAATCTTTCCCAGTGCCTGCTGGATCTGGCCCTGATCGGCGGATCGCAGGTGGTGGTGCTTTCGCTGATCTATAGCCGCCTTGCCCTGGTCGGGCTGGTTCAAGCGTCGGCGGTGGTGGGCATTTCCATCGCCACCTCGATGATCCTGCTTTACGCCACCGGCTGTTATCGCCGCGACGCGATCCTTAATCGCACCACCGCCCTTTCGCGGGTGCCCACGGCGCTCGCCATTTCGGGCGCGGTGCTGTTCCTGGTGCTGCATTACGGATTTCCGGTGCTGTTTCCCTCGGCGCGCGTGTTCTGGAGCATCAGCCGCTGCGTCACCATCGTGCTGGTCGGCACGGGGGTTTCGCTTGGCGCGGCGATCATCAGCCGCAATGTCGTGCGGGTTCTGCTGCACAGCAATTTCTTCCGGCGCCGGGTGCTAGTGGTCGGCACCGGCCAGCGCGCCCGCCATATCGAAGACATCAGTCACGCCCATGGCAATCTGCAGGAAATGCACTTCGTCAGCGAGGATGTGCTGACACCTTCGGTTCAGGGTCATGCCGGCGCCAACGATGTTGCGCCTCCCACGGTTGGCGAATTGGCCGACCGCCTCAGCATCGATGAGATCGTGGTGGCGGTGGATGACCGCAGCCGCGTCGCGCTGGACAGTTTGCTCACCTGCAAGACCCGCGGCGTGCCGGTCACCGAGTTCAATTCCTACCTCGAGCGCCAGACCGGCCGCGTCGAATTGGCCTGGCTGGAATTGCCCTGGCTGATCCATACCCCCGGTTTCCAGTTCCGCCTGATCGACGATGCCGTCAAGCGGTTCATGGACATCGTGCTCAGCGCGACGGCGCTGATCATCAGCCTGCCGGTGCTGGTGGTGGCGATGATCGCCATCCGCCTGGATTCGCCCGGTTCGGTGATCTATCGCCAACAGCGCGTCACCCGCGGCGGCCGCGTGTTCTGGCTCTATAAGCTCAGAAGCATGCGCATCGATGCCGAGTTGAACGGCGCCAAATGGGCGGCCGAGAATGATCCGCGAATCACCAAGGTCGGCAATTTCCTGCGCCGCAGCCGCTTGGACGAGATTCCGCAGCTGGTGAATATCCTGATCGGCGACATGTCCATCGTCGGGCCGCGCCCGGAGCGTCCTGTTTTCGTGGCCGACCTGTCGCGCCAGCTGCGCCTGTACGACCTGCGCCACACGGTGCGGGCGGGGCTGACCGGCTGGGCCCAGATCAACTATCATTATGGCGCCTCGCTGGAAGACGCCCAGCGCAAGCTGGAATACGACCTGTTCTACATCAAGAACTTCAGCCTGTTGCGCGATCTGGGAATCATGCTCCAGACCCTGCGCGTGGTTTTGTGGCCCGAGGGCGTGCGCTAAGGGCGTTTTGCACCGGGTTGCAGGAATTTCCTTCCCGTTGCATATCTGGCTGGCCGCAACGCGGCTGTGGCAACCATCAACGGGCTCCTCTTGAAGATCCTGTATCACCACCGGACCCGGTCCCGCGACGGCCAATCGGTTCACATCGACGAGATGATCGCCGCCCTGAAAGAGCAAGGGGTGAGCGTGCGCATGGTCGAGCCCGAGCGGGTGGATGCGATGAAGCCCGCGCGCAAGAAGCAGGTGATACCAAAGCTGGTCTATGAGCTTTTGGAGTTCGGTTATAGCGGGCTGGAATTTTTCAAGCTGGTATCCGCGATCCTGCGCGAAAGACCCGACGCCATCTATGAGCGCGAGAATATCTTCATGCTGTCCGGCGTCTGGGCGGCGCGGCTGTTTTCCCTGCCCTTGCTGCTGGAAGTGAATGCGCCCCTGGCGGAAGAGCGCGGCAAGTTCGATGGCTTGGCGATGCCGGGTTTCGCGCGCTGGACCGAGGAAGTGTTGTGGCGCAGCGCCACCTATGTCCTGCCGGTCACGGCGGTATTGGGCGGATATGTTCAAAAAGCCGGCGTTCCGGCTTCGCGCATTGTGGTGACCTCCAACGGCGTGGATACCGAGGCCTTCCGCCTGGTCGAGGAAAGCGCGCGTCCGCCTCTGCCGGATGCGTTCCGGCGCGGGCCGGTGCTGGGTTTTGTGGGCTATGTGCGTGCCTGGCATGGCCTGCCGCAGGTGGTGGAGCTGCTGGGCGCCGATCCTGTCCTGGCCCAGGCCAGTTTGCTGGTGGTCGGAGACGGGCCGGCGCGTGGGGACTTGGAAGACCAGGCCCGCCGGCTGGGTGTTGAAGACCGCGTTCAGGTTTGCGGCGTGATCGGGCGCGACCGTCTGGCGGGCTATATCAGCACGTTTGATATTGCGCTGCAGCCCGAAGTCACCGCCTATGCCAGCCCGCTCAAACTGTTCGAATATATGGCGCTGGGACGCGCCATCATCGCTCCCGATGCCCCCAACATCCGCGAGATCCTCACCCATGAGGTTGACGCCTTGTTGTTCGAACCGAACAATCCGCAATCGCTGGCGGCCGCGATTCGCAGGCTGGTCGGGGATGGCGGTTTGCGGGCGCGGCTGGGCGCGGCCGCGGCGGACAAGATCCAGCGGGAGGACATCACATGGGCGCGCAATGCCCGCCGTGCGATCTCGCTGGTTCAGCGCCGGCCTTGATGCGGACGCCGGATTAGCCGTGCCCCATCACCTGGAAACAAGCCAAACAATCGCAACGCAGCCCAAGCATTTGCTGCATGTCTATCCCACCTTCGCGGTGGGCGGCTCCCAGATGCGCTTCGCGCAGCTGGTGCGATTGCATGGGGGGCGCTACCGCCACACCGTGCTGGCGCTGGATGGCAATTACGATATGGCCACCCGGCTGGCCGCATTTCCCATCACCTATCCGAAATTGGAGTTCGACAAGCGCAAAACCCTGGCCAGCTGGAAGCTGTTCCGCCGGACTTTGCGGAACATCAAGCCGGATGTGCTGCTGACCTACAATTGGGGGGCGGTGGAATGGGCCTTGATCAATCGTTTTGGGCCGCGCATCCATCATCTGCATATCGAAGACGGCTTTGGGCCGGAAGAGGCGCAACGCCAGCTGGGCCGCCGGGTCTGGACCCGGCGGCTGGCGCTGACAGGACGTCAAACAAAGGTGATTTTGCCGTCGCGCAACCTGGAACGGATCGCGCGCGATATATGGTCGCTTCCCGCCAAGCAGATCCGCTACATCCCCAATGGCGTGGATTGCGCGCGTTTCGCGGTGTCTGCGCGCGCGGATGCGCAATCCCCGCTTGTCGTCGGCACGGTGGCCAGCTTGCGCAAAGAAAAAAACATCGCCCGCCTGATCGAGGCTTTTTCCGACGTTTCCGCCCCGCGCGCCGCCGGTGTGCTGGAGCTTTTGATCGTGGGTGGCGGCGCCGAACGCCAAGCGCTTGAAAACCTGGCGCGTCAGCGCGGCGTTGCCGTCCGTTTCGCCGGCCAGACCAACGAGCCCGAAAAATTCCTGCCGCAAATGGACATTTTCGCTTTGTCCTCCGATACCGAGCAGATGCCGCTCAGCCTGCTGGAAGCGATGGCGGCGGGCCTGCCGGTGGTGGCGACGGCGGTGGGGGATGTGCGCGATATGGTGGCGGCGGAAAATCGCGATTATGTCGTAGCGGCGCAGGGCGACGCATTTGCCTCCGCTTTGGGACGGCTGATCGATGACGGGCCCGCCCGGCAGGCGCTGGGCCGCGCCAATGAGAAGAAGGCGCGCGAGAGTTTCGATGAAAATGTGATGGCGGCGCGCTACGCCGAGCTTATCGGCTAAGCGCCGCGCTTGCCCAGGATCGACCTGAAGATCGCGACCTGGCCGTCGGTGGTGGATTGCCAGTCGAACCGCTCGGCATAACGGCGCGTCGCGGCGCGGTCCGGCATGGCGCCGCGCAATTGCCGGATGCCGGCGACGATGCTTTCGGCATCGCGGTTCTTGAGCAGCAGCCCGGCTTGCGGCGCCGCGATCACTTCGGGCGTGCCCCATACCGCGCTGCCCAGCACCGGGGTGCCGCAGGCCATGGATTCCAGCAGGACATTGGCCCAACCTTCGCGGCTGGAAGCCAGGATGGAGATATCGGCGCAATTATAGACGTCGCAGAGAGTTTTTTGATCGACGCTGCCCAGGAAGCGGACGCGGTCCTTGACACCCAGGCCGGCGGCCAAATCTTCCAGCTTTTGGCGGTCGGGGCCGGACCCCGCCAGCAGAAGCGTGGCATCGGGCACCTGTTGGAGCGCTTCGATGATCAGATGGTGGCCCTTGCGTTCGATCAACAGCCCCACCGAAGCCAGCACCAACCCACTGACGCCAAATTGGGTGCGCAGCGCGGCGCGATCCTTGACATGAAATTTTTCCAGATCGACGCCATTGCGCAGCACCGTGACCTTGGAGGCTTGCGCCCCCAATGCGATCAGCTCGTCCTTCAAGGCCTGGCAAACCGTGATCATCGCCGCCGCGTTTTGCGCCGCTTCCAGGATCAGGCGGCGCGGCCGCGCATATTGCGGGATCAGATTGATGTCGGTGCCGCGGGCGGTGATCACCACCGGCAGGTCGAATTCCGCGCCCAGCCAGGTCGCGGCGACGCCATCGGGATAAAAATAATGGGCGTCGATCAGATCGATTTTCAAGCCCGCATCCAGCATTTTGCGCAATCGTTTGCGCATGGCGCGATAGAGCAGGTGGGGCGTCAGATTCATGCCGATCTTTGGGATCACCACATAACGGGGATGATCGACGTCCAGATCGTTGCGCCGCTCGAAATCGGGAATGGCGCGCAATTTCCGCATTTCCGCGCCCGCGGGCGGCGCCCAGGGAACGGGAGCCAGGACCCGCGCCGTCACCTTGCCGTCCGCCACCAGGCGGCGCAGCCGCGTTTCCACGAAAATCCCATGCGAAGGCTGCAAGGAGTTGGGGAACAGGGTCGACAGCGTCAGGATGGAAATCTTGGAAGACAAATCCTGCATTTTTTGTCCGGTGTGGCTGAGGGCGGCTCAGCCCCGCGCCGGATGTACAGGTCCTGGCCGCTCCTGTATAGCCGCTTAAGGCTGGAGGCCGAGCATGTTCCCCCCGGATTCTTTACCGCAGCGGCCGAATCGGGATCGCGCCTCGGGCGGCTTTCTGGGGAGCTTGCTGCGTTTTGTTCCCATGATGATCGTGATGGGTGCGATCGTTTACGGCTCGCTTTATCCCTTTGTCTTTCACGACGCCGGATCTTTGAGGGAGGCGATAGCGAATCTTTTGGCAAGCTGGGACCGCCCGCCGCAAAGCAGCGGCGATATGCTGGCGAATATCCTTTTTTACATGCCTCTTGGCTTCACCGTTACCCAGGCTTTCGGCCGGGCAAGCGCCAAGGCTGCGGCAGTGATCGTTGCTTTCGCCCTGGGCGCGGTGTTTTCGCTGAGTTTGGAGCTGACGCAGTTCTACGAATTCGGCCGGTTTAGCGCCTTGTCGGATGTCTATCTGAACATCACGGGCTCGGTATTGGCCGCCGCTCTGGCTTGGAGGGCCGGTTCGTGGCGGTTGCAACTGTCTTGGCCTTCGGACGGGGCGGCGATGTTTGCGCGGCTGCTGCTTCTGGTCTGGCTGGCCTGGCGACTATACCCTTACGTTCCCACCGTCGACCTCCACAAATATTGGTACAGCATCCAGCCGCTGCTCCATGATCCGGGAGACGCGATTGGCGCGATCTGCCGCGATGCAATTCTTTGGCTCAGTGTGATCTGCCTGGCGCGCATCGGTTTTGCTCCGAAAAATATCGCCGGCTGGCTGTTGCCGGCGATGGTGTGTTTTTTCGCCGCCAAGATCGTGATCATCGGCCAGTATGTCGAATTGCCGGATGTCGCGGGGTCGGCATTGGCGCTGGTCTTGTATCTGGGCGTTCACCGCCGGTTCGGTGCCGCCGCGCTTCCCATGGCTTTTTTGTTCCTGGCAGTGGTCGTTCACACAAGAATAATGCCCTGGCAATTGGCGCCGGAGCCGAACGCCTTCCAATGGATTCCCTTTTACGGTTTTCTGCACGGCTCCCTGCACTCCAACATCATCGCCTTCTGGCAGAAATTCTATCTCTACGGCGCATTGCTGTTGCTGCTGGTGAAAGCAGGGATGCGGTTGGGCCTGGCGGTGGCGCTGGAATGCGTCCTCTTGCTGGCCACCAGCGTGGCGCAGATATTTCTGCTCGGGCGATCGGCGGAAATCACCGATGCGCTGATGGCTTTGATTATAGGCCTGATCTATTGGGGTCTGCGGAGCTGGTCGCCGGCTCCCGCCTGACAAAAAACTAGCCGCCCGCCAATTCCGCGCTGCGCGCGGGCATGGCCGGCACGGCCTGGTTTTCGGCTTCCATGAATTCCTCGAACATCCAGATCAGCCACAGCGCGCGGCTATTGTCGGCGCGGCCGCTTTGATGTTCGGCGATCAGCCGGTGAATGGTGGCGGCATTGAGATACGGCGCCGAGGCCAGGCCCTGCTTGGAGCCCAGCTTCTGGTCCAGATGCTGGCCCATGGTGCCCCGGAACCAACGGGCCAAAGGCACCGAAAAGCCCTGTTTGGGACGGTGCAGCACATTGGGCGGGACCAGGCGGGCAAAGGCGCGCTTGAGCAGGATTTTGCCGTCACTGCCGCGGCGATTGACGGCGGACGGCAGGCCCAAGGCCCAATCGACGAAGCCGTGATCCAGCATCGGCACGCGGACTTCCAGGCTGTTGGCCATCGCGGTGCGGTCGACCTTGACCAGGATGTCGCTGGGCAGCCAGGATTTCAGGTCGATATATTGCGCCATGGTGACCGGATCGTCGGTGGGCGCGGTCTTGGCATGGCGGGCGACCACATCCACGGCGTGATAGCCGCCCAAGGCCCTGGTCAGGCCGTCGGAAAACAGCGATTTGCGCGTCTCGTCGCCGACCACCGAAAGATTCCAGAAATAGCCGGTGGTGGTGTCCGAGCTGAGTTCGCGGAAAGTGTGCCGCGCCCGCAGGAAACGGGGCGCCCGGTCGAGCTGGGGATAGAGGTCCGCCAGGGTGCCGAACAAGGGCGTGCGGATGGCGGCGGGCAGCCAGCGCCGGATTCTTTCCTCGCGGGCATGGAAGCCATAGCGGCGATAGCCGGCGAACAATTCGTCGCCGCCGTCTCCCGACAGGGCCACGGTCACCGATTTGCGCGCCAGCTGCATCAAGCGGTAGCTCGGCAAGGCCGAGCTGTCGCCGAAAGGTTCGTCGAAGATCGCCGGCAGGCTTTCGACCAGGTCGGTTTCGCCGCCATCCATGCGCGCGATGACATGCTTTGAGTTGTAATGATTGGCCACCGAAGCGGCATATTCTGTTTCGTCGAAAGCGCGGTCGTTGAAGCCGATGGTGAAGGCGGTGATCGGGCCCTGGGTCTGGCGCGCCATCAACGCCATGGTGCCGCTGGAATCCACGCCGCCCGACAGGAACGCGCCGACCGGAACGTCGGCGACCAATTGCGATTTGACGATCCGGCCCAGGCGTTCGAGCAGCGCGTCATCCAGATTGTTGAGCTCATGCGCGTCGATGGCGGCGGGCGCGGGGTCCCAATAGCTCTGCATTTGCGCCTTTTGCCCGCGGCGCAGGGTCAGGCTCATGCCGGACGGCAATTGGCGCACATTGCTGTAGATGCTGCGCGGCTCGGCGATATAGCCGAGGGCGAAGAATTCCTCGACGGCGCATGGATCGATGGTGCGGTCCAGATGGGGGTGGACCTTGAGGCCCTTGAGTTCGGAGGCGAATATCAGGGTCTGGTCCGGCAGGATGGAATAGTAGAGCGGCTTTTCTCCCAGCCGGTCGCGCGCCAAAAACAGGGTTTCCTGGCCGCGATCCCACAAGGCGAAGGCGAATTGTCCGGTCAGGTGATTGACGCAATCGCGGCCCCATTCCCGCCAGGCTTCCAGGATGATTTCGGTATCGGATTGGGTGGTGAAGGCATGGCCGCGCCCTTCCAGCTCCAACCGCAGTTCCTTGAAATTGAAAATCTCACCGTTGAAGACCAGGCAGATGGTCTTGTCGGGGCTGAACATGGGCTGGGCGCCGGTGACCAGGTCGATCACCGCAAGGCGGCGATGGCCAAGGCCCAGGCCCGGCTCGAAATGATGTCCATCTCCGTCCGGGCCGCGATGGGCGATGGCGTCGGTCATCGCATGCAGAAGCCCGCGATCGCAGGAACGATGGTCCTTCAGGTCAAACCAGCCAGCTATGCCGCACACCTAGCGCATCTCCCCCGCAGCGGCTTGGCGATTGGTCGCTTCCAAGCGCGCCGGCAGTTGATGAAGCTGTGGCAGCGCCGCGGAAAGGCGGTTGCGGGCCTCTTCGGGGCCCGCCTCCATGAGGGTCGAGAGGGCGATGATGGCCTGTCCCTCATGGCCTTGCAGCGCGGCGGCGGCTCCCAGCAGCCTGATTTTCATCATGCTGGTCGTGAAATGCCCGTTCACCCAATAAGTGGCCCAGATCAACCGTCTCTCGCCGCGGCTTGTCACGGTCCATTCCTGGAACGGGACGGGATTGCCGCCAAATTGCATCGTGACATTGCCGCTGTCGGCCAAGCTCGAAACTTCATCGTCCCAGAAACGGTTGATATGGGCGGTCATGGAATGGCCGGGGCGGGGGCGCGCGTAATAGCCCAAATAAAGATCGACGGGGAGGGCGCCGCCATCGGAGATGGAGGCGGCCGCCTGCATGTCGGCGCCGGAGAATTCCGGGCGCCAGGAGGCAGAGGCGGCGCCCAGGCTCCAGCTGCTGGGCTGGAAGGGCCGCCTGATCGCGCCCATGTCCGGCGGGGTGAAGGAATTGTTGTGCCACCAGGACATTGCGGGACCGGCGCTCAAGAGCAGCGCGGCAAGCGCGGTGACCGAAACCAGTTTTTTGGGTGCTTCGGGAGAGGAAGGCGGGATGTCCGCTCTGTCGGAGAATTCGTCCCGGAAACGATAGCCCAGGGCGCCCAGCACCACCAAGATGGCGACATTGAATCCCCAGCCATAGACAAGATGGTCGGCGCCGGCGCCATATTCGTTGCCGGACAGATAGGCGATCATGATGATGCCGATGCAGCGCAGGCCGTTGCCGATCAGGGGAACCGCAATACAAGCCACCAGGAACAGCGCTATTTTGTGGATTTTGCGGAACATCATATGGGCGAACAGCACACCCAAGGTCACCGTCGCGATCAGAAAGCGCAGGCCGGCACAGGCTTCCGCGATCTCATAGCGGCCGGAGGTCAGTTCGAACAGCGTCCCTTGCCGGTAGAAGGTGACACCCAGCAGGTTGAGGCCGATTTCGGTGAAATGAGCCGCGAAGTCCCGCATCGGGGTGATCAGATATTCGCCGGTCGGAACCAAAGCGAGCAGATAGAAGACCGGGAACCAGATCACGCGAACCACGGAAAGGCCCAGCAGGGCGACGATCACGGCTTGCATCATCATGACGACGGCAAATTGCTGGACTTCGTTGATGGCGGCCAATTCGCCCAGCCACCAAATCAGCGCCAGCACCGGCAGGACTATCAAGGCCGGGGGGTAGAGCGTGGGTGAAATGCGCTCCAACACCGGCCGCTTTTCCCAGATCAGCCAAATCACGATGGGAATGATCAGGAAACAGTGGGAATAGGTCGGAGAAACCTCCCACACCGTCAAGGCGGCCATCACCGATGAGCGGAAAGCGATCAAGGTCAGCAGCAACAGACCGGCCAGCGCCACCCCGTGACGAAGCCAGGCTTTCGCCGCGATGCGGTCCGGCGCCACGGCGCTCATGACTTGCATGGCGCGGAAAGCTCCAGTTGCGGGCGGGCGGGGGAGCGGGCCGCGGCGGAATTGTCGCGCAGATCGCCGGACGGGCGCAGCAATGTCAGGTGACGTTCGAAATCCTGCATCAGGCCGGCCCAGTTGTGATGGACTTCGACATAGTCGCGCGCATTGCCCGCCAGCTTGTCGCGGTCAGGTCCCTGAAGCGCTTCCACCACCGCGTTGGCGAAACGGCGCGGCTCCTTCTCGACCCAAAGATGGTATCCGGCTTTCACCCCGAGCGACCGCGTCGCGTCAAGGGTGGCAACCACGGGCTTGGCCATCGCCATGGCTTCCAACACCTTGTTCTGGACGCCGCGCGCGATATGCAGGGGCGCGATGACGGCGCGCGCGAATTGGATATAGGGGCGAATGTCGGGTACCGCGCCGGTGACCACGATACCGGCCCCGGCGGCCTCGCGCAGCTGCGCCGGCGGCCCCGCGCCGACAAAATGCACGCTGGCATTGGGAATGAATTTCAAGACCTGCGGGAAAACCTCGCGGGCGAACCACAGCGCGCCTTCATAGTTGGGGCGATAGTCCATGCGTCCGGTCATGACGATCGGCAGTTCGTTTTTGTCGAAGGGGTTTTCGAAACTGCCGGGATAGAATTGTTCCAGGTCCACGCCGTTGGTCAGGCCGGAGATTTTGGCGGCCGAAGCGGGCGCGATGGCCTTGAACGTTTCGGCTTCGAAATCCGAGGCAAGCAAGGTGTGGCCGAAGGCCTGCGCGGCCACGCATTCCAGGGCCTGGAGCTTCTCGGCCTCGCGTCCATAGAGCCATTTGACGGCGCCGCGCGAGCGCACCGCATATTGCCGCCACTTGTCGGAATCGATATCGACCATGTCGAACAGGACGCGCTCCGGCGCAACGGGCGCCTTGAGCAGATAGGGCGCCATGGCGGAGCCGAAAACCACCACATCGTCGACCGGCAGCCCGCGCAGGGTGTCGTCGACCCAAGCCTGAAGGCGTGCGCTGCCAAAGCAGGCGGTGGTGAGCGGCTTGCCCGTGGCCAACGCCATCAGGCTGCGCCAGGACTTGGCGCAATTTCTCAACCGTTCGAAATAGCAACGTCCGCCGGCCAGTTCGCGGACCTTGTCCAGATATTGCAGGTCTTCCGCCTCGTCGACAAAACAGGCCAGATGCACCGGCCCGCGCTGCGCCAGGTGGCGTAGCAGCGCGTAAGAGCGGATCTTATCGCCCTTGTTTGGAGGATAAGGCAGGCGATGGCACAGAAACAGGGTGCTGCGCGTCATTGTCTTGGCGCGGAATCTGCGAAATAGACCTGTTCCACACTGGACCAGCGGAAATCCTTGAGCAGCTTTTGAAGCCGGTCGAAGGTGCGATCCAGATTGAGGTAATGGCGGACGCGGGTCTTGACCGAGGTGCCGGTAATCCGCGGCTGGGCATGGTCGATTTCCCAAGGATGGAAATAGAACATGCAGGGCTGGCGGTCTTCGCTGCGCACGGCCTGCAGATTGCGCTTGAAAAGCCCGTAGGGGAACAGCCGGAAATATCCGCCGCCGCCGGCGGGCCAGTTGCGACCGAAACGGCGCACGGTGGTGATGGGGATTTCCATGAATGGGCTGTCGGCAAAGGGATGGAAGGCGAAGCGCGGCTGTTCGGGGATGCCGTACAGATCGTGGTTTATCGGGAAGGTGCTGGAACTGTATTTGTAGCCGACTTCCTCCAGCACGCTCAGCGCCCA
>CBHTTW010000044.1:0-12680 GCA_966096025.1 uncultured Alphaproteobacteria bacterium
GTCGGTTCCATTGTCTGGTGAAACGCCGTGTCGAAGCAGCCAAATTGCGGCAGACCGGGGCGGAAATGCGCCACTGCTTTCACGGCTGCGAGATTGTGAGGTTGGTGCAAGGGCGCCAGGCGCTCAAGCCTTTCAAGTTCGCTCAACACGGATTCCGTCAGGAGGCAGGGAGCCGCGAAGTGGTCGCCGCCATGCACGATCCGATGACCGGCCGCGGCAAGCGGCCGGCCGCGGAGGTGATCGTCCAGCCAATTCAACAGCCCGCCGAAGCAGCCATCGAGCGTGCCGGCCCGCCACTGCTTTTCCGCCACCGGCGCCCCGTCACCATCGAAGGCCTGGAAATGCGGCGCAGCGCCGAACTCTTCGATCGAACCCTGAACGATCCGGCGCGCAGAAGCGGTATTTTCAAATACCGCAAACTTGATGCTGGACGAGCCGCAATTGAGGGTAAGCACGCCATCTTCCATGGTCACTCCGCGCGTTTGGCCGCCACCAGGAGCAAGGCCAGGGCAGCGGACGCCAATCTTGTGCGCGGCGGATCGGCGCGGCTTGTCAGCATGATGGGCACGCGGGCGCCGTGCACGATTCCGGCGCCGTCGGCGGCGGAGAAAAACGTCAACTGCTTGGCCAGCATGTTGCCCGACTCCAGATCAGGTACCAGGAGTATATCGGCCCGGCCGGCCACGGATGAAACGATCTCTTTCAGGCGTGCGGCCTCCGGACTGATTGCATTGTCGAATGCCAGGGGACCGTCCACCAATGCGCCGGTAATCTGGCCGCGCTCGGCCATCTTGCTTAGGGCAGCCGCTTCGACGGTGGACGGAAGTTTTGAGGTGACCGTCTCGACCGCGGACAATATCGCAACTTTTGGCTGGGAAATTCCAATCGTGTGAGCCAGATCGATGGCGTTCTGGCAGATATCCCGCTTCTCCATCAGGCCAGGCGATATATTGATTGCGGCGTCGGTAACCAGGAGCGGCCGGCAGTAGGCCGGCACATCGAACAGATAGACGTGGCTTATGCGCCTGCCCGTCGTCAAACCTGTCTTTGGCGCCACCACTTCATGCATCAGCTCATCGGTGTGAAGACTGCCCTTCATCAACGCTTCCACCTCGCCCGTGGCGGCGAGACGAACCGCCTCCGCGGCGGCGGCGTGACTGTGCGGGGTGCTCACCAGCCGGAAGGAGCTGATGTCCAACCGGCATGCTTGCGCGACCGCACGGATCTTCTTTTCGGGCCCTACGAGCACAGGGGTGATCAAACCATGCTGCGCCGCTTCGCTGGCGGCAGCCAGAGATGCGCCGTCACAGGGATGAACGACCGCCGTCAGAGCCGGCCGCAAGCCGGCACACCGCGCGACAAGCTGGTCGTGGCCAAGATGGACAATCGCCGGATCGGCGGTCTGGTGATCGTTATCCATGCCACAATCACCGCCGACCCGGCTTCACCCTTGATTTCCTCAGACCGAAATACGGAGGCGGTCTATGACCCGCGTCACGCCGGGCACCGACCAGGCCGCCCGTTCCACGGCATCGCGCTCTTCCCAATCATGGACCGAGCCATCCAGCGCCACCGAACGGCCATCCTCCACCGACACCTGAATTTGTTCGGATACGATTTCCGCGCTGCGCCGCAAGGCGTCTTCGATTTTGCGCTTGACGTCCCTGGGTTCGACCTTTTGCTTGAGGGTTATCGAATTCACCACGCCGTGAATTCCGGAAAGCCGGCGGACCAGATTCTCGGCGGTCCAGCGCTGATGCTGCCAATCGACTTCTCCGCTCAAATGGACCCAGCCGTCCTGGACCTTCACCATCACCGCATTATGGGGTGCCACGGCGCTCCATTTCAGAATGGTGAGGGCCCGGTGGGCAATTTCATCATCGTTGGCCTTCTTGTCTTCCGCGAAACGCACTTTGATGCCTTCCGCCAGGGCGCGCACTCCCCTGACCCGCTTGACGGCCTTCTCGGCCGCCAATTTCTCCGCATAGCTCCCGACATGCCCGCTGAGCGAAACCACGCCATTTTCGACCGCAACGCCGATATGGGCCGCATCCACCGCGGGCTCGAACTCCAACTCGTCGATGATATTCTGGCGCAAAACTGAATCGTTCATCGTCTGCTCCCATTTGCTGAATTTCATCGGGGGCCTGTCAGCCCCTCATAGGATCGCCTTGTATGGGCACGGCGGCATTGCGTCAGATCAATCCTTGGCCAAATAGGCGACCAGCGCTTTGATCTGGTCGGGCTCGAGCATCCGGGTATGCGGATTCATCGCTCCGCTCAGTCGCGCCATGATGGAAAATCCCTCCATTTGGCGGCGCAGATATTGGCCATGCTGACCAGCCAGCCGAGGCACCCCCAGCCTGCCCTCGCCTTGCGGCCCGTGGCAGCTCTGGCAAGCCAGCGATCCGGGTGGCCCTTGCAGGTCGAAGATCTTCCGCCCCTGTTCCGCCAACCCGCTCGAAACCGGCGGGGCGGGGGGCGGCGCTTGATCGGCCAGATATCTGGCCATTTCCTGCACCACCCGGTTGGATAGCGATGAACTCACGCTCCACATGAAGTGAATCGCCGTGGGCGTTTGGCGCGTCGGATTCCGGAAGCTGCGCAGACGGTCCGCCAGATAGAGCTCTTGCTGGCCGTTGAGCCTGGGTATGGTCCTGTCGGCGCTGTCGCCGTTCTGACCATGGCACGACACGCATTTCGAATATTCCGGCGGAGGCTGCACAGGCGCGGCGGCCGCCGCCGGGATCAGCACGCAGGTTGCGCTCGCCAGCCATGCAAGACAGTTCCGCAGTCCCGTAAGTCTTGGCATCGCCATGGCGGGGTCTCCTAGGATGCTTGCGCCGGCAATGCCGGCGAGATGGGCGCGCGGGCCTCGGGATAAGTTGCCAGCAGCTGCCGCAGGGCCGAGAAGAGTTCCGCCGCGTGTTTTGCATGGCCGCCGCGAACTGCCGCCTTGATATCGTCAAGCAGCATGTCCCGGATGCGCTCGAGCCCGTGTTCCTGATGCAGAAGATATTGGCCCAAGGTCGCGGCAGCCACTTCCGGAACATGCTCATGCTCCGCGATGGCCGCGATCTCCGCTTCCGTCAGTCCGCAGAAGGCAATGCAATCTTCGAAGGAAATCATCTGCAGCCCGGCCTAGGAGACATCCAACGCTTAAATCCTGGCAGAAGCCGGGCGCGGTTGGATTGATCTCCCTCAAGGGCGGCGCGCGTTTTTCCTCCATACTGGCCGTGCCTCTTTTGCGAGCCCGCGCTTGGATATTCCACCTCAACCACCCGTCCCTGATCTTCTCGAACAATGGCGATCGGGTTATGGGGTCATTCAGCACACCGCCGAAACCTGCGGCCGGCTTGAGAATTTGATCGACCGGCTGGCCCGCTCCCAGCAACTATCCCACCGCACCATCCTCGAAAGGTTTATCGCAGCCGACCGGCTGGCAAGCGCCGCAATGTGGCTCGTCGTCCACATGACATACGCACGCCGGGTCGAGTTCTCAGGCTCGGCTTTGGAGCAAGAAGATTTCAAGCCGGAGCCGGAAGGCCATACAGGGGGCTCCCTCAACATGGTGCCGGCTTATGTCGGCTACCTCCTGGCCAATGCGCTGACCGGCAAAACCAGAGGCTGGATCATGGGCCAAGGTCATTGTGTGGCGGCCGTCGATGCCGTCAATGTGCTGACCGGAAACCTCCTGCCCGAGCAGGCGGCGCGCTATGGATGCTCGGCCGATGGCCTTACGCAAATGGTGCAGGATTTCTATTCCTATGCCATCGGCCCCGACGGCCGGCCCTCGGCGCCGCTCGGCAGTCACGTCAATCCGTACACCGCCGGCGGCGTATCGGAAGGCGGGTATCTGGGTTTTGCGGAGACGGAATATGTGCATATGCCGCTCAAGGGCGAGAGCCTGGTCGCTTTCCTGAGCGACGGGGCCTTCGAGGAGCAGAGAGGGGGAGATTGGTCGCCGCGATGGTGGCGAGCCTCTGACTGCGGCCTGGTCACGCCAATAATGATCCTGAATGGACGGCGCATCGAGGAAAGATCGGAGATAGAGCAGGAAGGCGGCGCGGCCTGGTTGCGGCAGCACTTGCTTGTGAGCGGTTTCGATCCGATAGAGATCGATGGACGCGACCCTGCCGCCATCGCCTGGTCCATATTGGAAACCGAAGACCGCCTGGCGGCAGCGGCGGCGCGCATCGATCAAGGAACGGCGCGCTACCCCGTGCCCGTGCCCTACGTCATCGCCAAAACCACCAAGGGCTATGGCTTTCCCGGCGCCGGGACAAACCGGGCGCACAACCTGCCGCTGCGGGGAAATCCGCATGAGGACGAACACGCCCGGGCGCAATTCCATCAAGGCGCCAAATCGCTCTTTGTGCCCCTGGCTGAGCTAAACGCCGCCATCGACCTTTTGAAGACCCACGAGGCACAAAGACGTCCGATGGAGCGCGACCATCCGCTCGCCCGGCGTGACGTGAAAGATCTTTCATTGCCTGAACCGGAATGGCCTGCTCCAGGCGGCTTAACCTCACCCATGGATGCGCTGGATGCTTATTTCGTGCGATTGGTCGCCGCCAATCCGCACCTGCGGCCACGCGTCGGCAATCCCGACGAACTCAAGAGCAACCATATGGGGCGCACCCTCGCCGCCCTCAAACACCGCGTCAACAGGCCGGAACCCGGCATCGAGGAAGCCGTGGACGGGGCGGTCATCACCGCCCTGAACGAGGAAGCGGTCATAGGCGCCGCGCTGGGCAACAAGGGCGGCCTCAACCTTGCCGTCAGTTATGAAGCTTTTGCCGTCAAGATGCTGGGGGCGCTGCGGCAGGAGATCATTTTCGCGCGCCACCAGAAAGAAACCGGACGCCCCCCAAGGTGGTTGGGCATCCCCCTGATCGTCACCTCCCATACCTGGGAAAATGGAAAAAACGAACAATCCCACCAGGATCCGACCATCGGCGAGGCCCTGTTGGGCGAAATGTCGGATACGGCGCGTATTTTCTTCCCGGCCGACGCCAGCTGCGCGTTGGAGGTACTGCGCCATATCTATGCCGATCGCGGCGTCATCGGGTGCATCGTCACGCCAAAGCGCGCCGTGGCCAATCTGTTGTCATGGGCCCAGGTTCAGGAGGCCTTGCATCGCGGTGCCGTCACGATTTCAGCGCCGGCAAATCCGGTAATTCAATTCGCCGCCCTGGGCGCCTATCAACTAAGAGAAGCAAGGCGAGCGCAAGCCAGGCTGGCATCGAGAGGTGTTTCTGTTCACATCACCGCTATCGTGGAGCCCGGACGGCTCAGAGAGCCGCGTGACGCATTTGAAGCCTTGTTCGTGTTATCGGACCGCGAACTGCAAGCCCTCTTCCCCGCCGGGCTACCCCGCATCCTGATCACGCATACACGGCCCGAGACCATGACGGGAATTCTGCGCCGGATCGATGGCGGGCCTTCCCGCTTTCAAGCCCTCGGCTACCGCAATCGAGGCGGAACGTTGGACGTCAACGGCATGCTGTATGCCAATGGCTGCAGTTGGGCACACCTGGTCCAGGCGGCGGCCCAAATGCTGGGCCGGGCACGACAGAGTTGGCTGACGCATGAAGAATGCGCGGCCCTGGATGGATTCGGCAATCCGGCGGCCCTGCTTGGCGAATTTGGCCAACTTGTCGATTGAGATGGATCAAGGCGGCGATTTACCGCCCTTTTAGTCTTTTGAGAGTTGGAGGTGCCCATGTCGCAATTCTCGCACAGACTGATTGTGTGGTTTATCGTCCTTCTGCTGCTTCTGGCGGGCATCATGCTTCAGGTAAGGTCCGCCCGGGGGACCGCATATGCGAGCCCGCAGGTTATCGCCGCCGGGGCGTCGATAGCTGACCCTTCCTTTTCGCGGTCTTGATGTGCTGAAGCTCACTTTCCTGGGTGGGGCCGGGACGGTTACCGGGTCCAAATATCTGCTGGAGAAGGACGATCAGCGTATTTTGATCGATTGCGGCCTTTTCCAGGGCTATAAGGCTTTGCGGTTGCGAAACTGGGCGGGCTTGCCGATCCGACCCGCCAGCATCTCGGCCGTCGTCCTCACCCACGCCCATCTGGATCACTCCGGCTATTTGCCGTTACTGGTCAAAAAAGGATTTAGCGGCCAGGTTTTTTGCACCGGCGCAACCGCCGCCTTGTGCGGAATACTGCTTCCGGATAGCGGCCACCTCCAGGAACAAGACGCGGAATTCGCCAACCGGCACCAGTTTTCAAAACACCATCCGGCGCTTCCGCTTTACACCGAAGAAGATGCGCAACGAGCGCTGAAGCACCTTGCCCCCCTTCCCTTCGACCGGGTTGAGCGGCTCCCGGGCGGAGCGCATCTGACATTCCTGCGCGCCGGCCATATCCTGGGCGCGGCTTCGATCGTGATCGAATGGGATGGATGCCGTATCGCATTTTCAGGCGATATAGGCCGTTATGACGACCCCTTGATGCCGGATCCGGTGACACCCGAAAAGGTTGATTACCTGTTGATGGAATCAACCTATGGCGACCGCCGGCATGATCGCACCGATCCGCAAAATGCCCTTGCCGAAATCATCACCAAGACCATTCACCGCGGTGGAACGGTCATCGTTCCGGCTTTCGCGGTCGGACGCGCCCAAAGCCTGCTTTACCATGTCGGCCAGCTCAAAAAGACCGGACTGTTGTCGCCGCTGGTTCCGATTTTTCTTGATAGCCCCATGGCCATCGATGCGACAGGCATCTTTGTGCGGCACCGTTCGGACCATCGCTTGCAACCCGCACAGCTCAATCTGATTGACGGCGATGTTCGGTATGTTCGTACCGGTGAGGATTCCAAGGCGCTTACCGCCAACAGGATGCCGAAGGTCATCATCTCGGCAAGCGGCATGGCAACGGGAGGGCGTGTTCTTCACCACCTGGAACATTACGCGCCCGATCCCAAGAACAGCATCGTCTTTACCGGTTTTCAGGCCGGGGGAACCCGCGGAGCGGCCTTGGTGGGAGGCGCGACGTCCATCAAAATGTACGGCCGTTACGTTCCCGTTCGCGCAAGCGTGCACAATCTGTCGATGCTGTCGGCTCATGCGGACCAGTTTGAGCTCCTGCGCTGGGCGGGCGCGCTAAAATCTCCGCCAAAGCAGACATTTGTCGTTCACGGAGAACCCGGTGCCGCCGACACGCTGCGGCATGTCCTGGAGGAAAAGTTGAATTGGACCTGCCAGGTCCCCGACCATCTTCAGCAGGTCATATTGCCGTGAATGGCGATTTCCATCTGCTGAAGCCTCGCAGGCTGGGAATAGATACCCATTCCGAAGCCGTCGCCCTGTTGCGCAAGGACAGCATCATTTCGAAAGCAGAAGGGCTTTCATCACACAACCGCATTCTCCTGTCCTGCGGCGCGCGGCAGGCGATTGCAACTCTGTACCAAGTCGAGGCGAGTTTTCTGGCCCGTGACGAGATCGGCCTGTCCGATGCGAGCTGGGGAATGCTTGAACCGCTCCACGGCACCGCGGTTCGGGTTCAACACATGCCCATGGTGCCGTCCCTGGGTCTTGTGCGCGGCCGGATATTTAGTCTCGCTTTGAGCGACCGGGATTTTTGCGAAATTATCGCCGATATCGTTGCAGGCCGCTATTCGGCCATAGAAATTGCGGCATT
The DNA here is from genome assembly GCA_966096025.1 of uncultured Alphaproteobacteria bacterium. Lineage (GTDB taxonomy): Bacteria > Pseudomonadota > Alphaproteobacteria > Micropepsales > Micropepsaceae > Rhizomicrobium. Next base: position 7,657 of record CBHTTW010000044.1, read on the forward strand.
CCTTACAGCCTGTGCCGCAAAACCGCTTTCCGAAGCGGAAATTGGCGGACTGACCGACGCGATGGTGGTCAATGGCGAGCGCCTGAGCTGGGGGACGGAAATCGTCGCGGACAAGCACTCCATCGGCGGCTTGCCCGGCAATCGCACCACCCCGATAGTGGTGGCGATATGCGCGGCGCTCGGCCTTGTTGTTCCCAAAACATCGTCGCGCGCAATCACCTCCCCGGCCGGAACGGCGGATACAATGGAAGTCATGGCGCCAGTTGTGTTGGACGAAAAGTCCTTGCGATCGGTGGTCGAACGCGAAGGCGGCTGTATCGCCTGGGGAGGCGCCGTTGCGCTCAGCCCTGCCGACGACATCCTGATCCGCATCGAGCGCGCCTTGGATCTCGACAGCGAAGGCCAGATGATCGCCTCGATCCTGTCGAAAAAGATTGCAGCCGGGGCGACCCATGTGGTGGTCGACCTCCCGGTCGGCTCAACCGCAAAGGTGCGAACGCCTGACGCCGCGGACAGGCTGGAACAAGGGGTGATCGCCGTCGCGCAGCGATTTGGGCTCCGCATTCGCGTCGTTCGCGGCGACGGCAGCCAGCCGATCGGACGCGGCATCGGACCCGCCCTTGAGGCCAGGGACGTTCTGGACGTCTTGCAGGGCCGTCCGGACGCTCCGGCAGACCTGCGAAAGCGCGCTCTGGAATTGTCAGCCGCCTTGCTGGAATTGACGGGGACGGCTGCCGATCGATCGGGTTTATCGATGGCCACGGCGGCGCTGGATGACGGCCGCGCCTGGTCAAAATTTCAATCGATCTGCGAGGCGCAAGGCGGCTTGCGTCCCTTGCCGACTTCGTCCTACCGGGAAGTGATCACGGCCGGTTATGCCGGAACCGTCGCCGCGATGGACAATCGGCGTATCGGCCGGCTGGCGAAGCTGGCCGGGGCGCCTGAAGACAAGGCCGCCGGCCTCGAAATGCATGTGCGGATCGGCGATCGCGTGGATGCGGGCAGTCCCCTTTGCACGCTGCATGCCGAATCTGCCGGAGAACTCGCTTATGCCATGGCCTATGCCACGGCCAATCCTGACATCTTCGAGATTGCTGGATGAGCCCGCTGATCTTCGCGCTGCCAAGCAATGAGGATTTGGGATGCCGGTTGGCGACCCTGCTGGGCGGCCGCAGCGGAAAATTGGACACGCGTCAATTTCCCGATGGCGAAACCTATGTAAGGTTTTGCGACGATCTCGCCGGGCAAGACGTTGTCCTTGCTTGCACTCTCGATCATCCCGATAGCAAGATCCTGTCTTTGCTATTTGCCGCGGAGACTGCCCGCGATCTTGGGGCCTGTCGCGTGGGCCTTGTTGCGCCGTATCTGGGCTATCTGCGGCAGGATATGCGTTTCCAGCCGGGAGAGGCGGTCACATCCCACAGCTTCGCGAAATTGCTGTCGCGGAGCTTTGATTGGCTGGTCACGGTAGAACCTCATCTGCATCGCTACAAAGCCCTGAGCGATATCTATTCGATCCCGGCGGGAGCGCTTCACGCGGCGCCCCTTATCGCCGGATGGGTCAGGAACAATATCGCCAAGCCCCATCTTATCGGTCCCGATATCGAAAGCCGTCAGTGGGTTGAAGCGGTTGCAGCCGAATGCGGTGCGACATGGACTGTCGCACGGAAAACAAGGCTGGGAGATCGAAAGGTCCATGAAGACCCGCTGGCTGGGGCTGTTCCCGAGGGCGCGACCCCCGTCCTGCTGGATGACATAATCTCCAGTGGCGCCACACTGTTGGAGACCCTGCGGCTGCTGCGAGACTTTCATGGCCCAACCCCCACCGTCATCGCGATTCATGCGCTTTGGGACGCGGACACCAAGGCCCGGCTTGCCAAAACCGGCGTGCAATTGTGCACAACCAACAGCGTTCCAAACGATGCGGCGCAGATGGATGTAACGCCCCTTATCGCCAGTGGCGTCGAGCATTTTCTGGCGTCATCAAACTGGGGTTACAGCATCTCCGAATAGTCCTGGGATGGACGGGCCTGGGACATCGGGTACGTCAAAACGGCCGATATCTGAATTCGGCTTTGCGCCTAATCAAGGTAGTTGCCCGGCAACTGGACCAACCTGACCGGATCGGAGGTAACACTATGGGCTATAAATCCATCTTCGCGCATGCTCTTGTTGGCCACGACAACACAAATGTCTTTGCCGTCTGCGGTCAACTGGCCGGGATTTTCGGCGCCGGCATCACCGGCATCTCCGGTGCGCAGTTGACGCGCCCTTTCTCGGAAATGCCCGTGGTTATCGATGCAATGCGGTATGAACGCGAAGCCGCGGAGAAGGCGCTCAAGCGTGCCGAAGAGGACTTCCGCACCGCTTTTCGCGCCGGCAATTTCGACCTGTCTTGGCGCTCATGCTGCGATTTTTGGCCGGTGGCCGAATTTCTGTCGCAGGAGGCTCGCGCCGCCGATCTGATCGTGACTTCGCCGGAGGCCGGCACCTTCCTGGAACGCCTAGACGAGCATCATCTGGGCCCCTTGGTCTTGAAAGCGGGGCGTCCGGTCCTGATCGTGCCGCGCGAACATCGCCAGCTGAAACTTGAAAAAGTCCTGGTGGCCTGGAAGGACAGCCGCGAGGCCCGCAGGGCCGTCACGGATGCCCTGCCCCTTCTGCAGAAGGCCGATACCGTATCAGTGGTCGAAATCTGCTCGCCGGGATCGGTGAAGGAAGCCCACCAGCGCACGGTGGATGTGGCTCAGTGGTTGAAACTGCATGGCGTGACAGCGCATGGCATTGCCGAACCCTGCCAATCGCATGAGATCGAGGGCCTGAGAACCAGACTTCGCAACAAAGGCTGCGACCTGCTGGTCGCGGGAGCCTATGGCCACAGCAGGCTGCGTGAATGGACTTTTGGAGGAGTCACCATGGACCTTCTGCTGCCGGCAAGCCATTGCACACTGGTCTCCCATTAGGCGGTGTTTCGGAAATCCGGTCCGGCAGGCTGCTGGGCCAATCCGGGGTTTCCACAGCGTACCGCAGGCAAACCGCGGTGCGCTCAGGGCACAGGCGACGCCATTGCCATATGATGAAACTGGTCATAGGCGCCCAGTGCATCGGCCGCATACATCAGGGCGGGCCCGCCACCCATATAAATTGCCATGCCCAACGCCTCTTCGACTTCCGCCCGGCTCGCGCCCAGTTTGACAAGAGACTGGCAGTGAAAGCCGATACAGCCGTCGCAATGGGTCACGACGCCAATGACAAGAGCCATGAGCTCCTTCGTCTTCCTGTCCAAGACACCAGGCTTTGTCGCGGCCTGCGCCAAAGTCGAGAACCCTTGCATGACGGGCGGAATGTCGCCGCGCAGTATCGCCAAATTGGCCGATATGTCCCTGATAATCGCGGGATAATCCTTCATGCAATCTCCCTATGCCGGTGCCAAAGTATGCGCGATCCGGCCCGCAAGGGGCTTGATCTGACGCAAGGCGGGCCCGAGAGGCCCCGGTATGATGACCGCAGCTGAAAATTGGGCTCGAATATCCATGCCGGTTATGAGCGTCGACGCACCAACTCTCCACCAGTGGCTATGCGAAGGCAGTGCCACGCTGCTGGATGTGCGCGAAACTCCGAAGTATCGCGCCCGCCATATCCACCATGCATGTCATGTCCCTTTGGGCAAAATCGACACGGTACGGTTGCCGGACCATGGCAGGATTGTGGTGCACTGCTTAAAGGGCGGGCGCGCAATGTCGGCTTGTGAAAAACTGTCGCGTCGAAACCCCAAGCTGGAAATCTACAATCTGGCCGGCGGGATCGACGCTTGGGCTTCCGCAGGGTTGCCCTTGGTGGGCGGGAATCCCCCGCTGCCCCTGGACCGGCAGGTGCAACTGACAATCGGCATCGCTCTCTTGGCGGCTTCCGCTGCGACGTTTTTTGTCAGCCCGCTCTTTGTGGCGATCACTGCGGCGCTTGGAGCGGGCCTGGTGACGGCAGGCGCCACCGGCAATTGCGCTCTCGCGCGGGCAGTTGCGCATGCCCCTTGGAACAATTGAGGATAGACTATGCGTCCGAACATGGGAAACATCGACCGAATCCTGCGCCTCATTCTTGGCTCAGTCCTGCTGGCTTACGCGCTCGGCTTGATTCTTCCCAATTCCGGATGGAACTGGATCGGCTGGATCGGCCTGGTCCCCATTTTGACGGCATTCGCCGGACACTGTCCCGCCTATAAACTGCTGGGCATCAAAACGTCAAAATAGGGCGCTGCCGAAAGCCGCCCCCTGCGGCAACCGGGTTCGAGCCGGCCACCGGCCAGCAGGAATCGGGCAAGAGTTCATATCTCAAGCGGTCAAGAAATTGAGCGGCCGGCAATGACGTCCCATTCACGGAGCAATTCGATGAGTATGTGGATCCAGCAAAGAGTGATTGCCGTCATCGGCGCAGCGGCGCTTGCAACACCGGCTGTCGCCCAAGATGTCGAAGCCGGCCGTCTTGTTGCCCAGCGCTACTGCGGCGGCTGCCACGAGATCGGAAAAAATCCGGGATACAGTGAAATGGCGCCCTCCTTCGAAAATATTGCTCACAGGCCTGGGACCTCAAGCGCCTCATTGAATATGTTTCTCAGCACGCCGCATTACCGCATGCCCGGCTATTTGATGAGGCAGGAGATCTACGACGTCTCGGCATACATTGTGAGCCTCAAAGCCAGATAACGATTATCCTCGTAAAGTTGCGACGAACAAGTGCCGTGCCGTCCAATCCAAGACATAGGACGGCAAATCAGGGTTAGCTCATTGAAACACAGCGGCTTGTCAAATACTCTGACTCCGGTTGTCTAGGTTCGCATCCTAGCCCCCAGCCACTCTGTCCCAGGACGGGCGGCAAATGCGTCCTGACAGCCGGATTTTGAATGCCTGCTTCTTTCTCATTCCCCGATCTGCCGGTAGCCGAATGCCTGCCGCGTTTGCTTGCGGTGCTCGGCGAACAGTCCAATGCCGTGCTGGTTGCGCCCCCGGGCGCGGGCAAGACGACCA
>CBHTTW010000045.1:0-12620 GCA_966096025.1 uncultured Alphaproteobacteria bacterium
ACTTCTCATATCCCGCGGCGCGCAGCTCGCAGGCCGGGCAGTGGCCGCAGCCATAGCCCCAATCGTGGCGGTGTTCGCGGTCACCCTCGTAACAGGTGACGCTTTCCTCCACGATCAAATCCACCAGGACCTTGCCGCCCAGTTGCTCGGCCATGCGCCATGTGGCGGCCTTGTCGATCCACATCAACGGCGTGTGCACGGTGATGGGGCGCGCCAGACCCAGCGACAGCGCCCGCGCCGTCGCCTGCACCGTCTCATCGCGGCAGTCGGGATAGCCGGAAAAATCGGTCTCGCACATGCCGCCGACCAGTTCGGCGATGCCGCGGCGGTAGCCCAGCGCGGCGGCGGCGGTGAGGAACATCAGATTGCGTCCAGGGACGAAGCTGGTCGGCAGGCCATTCTCGCCCATCTCGATTTTCACATCATCGGTCAAGGCGCTGCCGCCGATCGCCTTCAATATGTCCAGCGGCAGCAGGTGATCGGGGCCCAGCCGCCCCGTCCAATCCGGAAAATCCGTCCGCAGCTTCTCCAGGATGCGCGGCCGCGCCGCCAATTCGCTCTTGTGGCGCTGGCCATAGTCAAAGCCAACCATCTCCACCCGAGCAAATCGGGACAGCGCCCAGGCCAGGCAGACGGTGGAGTCCTGGCCGCCGGAAAACAGCACCAGAATAGCGGAATTGTCGCTCATCCGGGCTGTTTAGCCCGCACACGGGCAAAACAAAAGATGGTGCGAAAATGGCGGGAAAATCAGGCGACTTTCACGGCCGGGGCGGCGAGACATCCGGCCGGGAGCGCGATGGTGACACACGTGCCCTCGCCGACCGCGCTTTGAATCCGAAGCGCGCCGCCATGCAGTTCCGCCAGCGCCTTGGCGATCGAAAGGCCCAGCCCCGCGCCTTCAAAGCGCCGGGACAAAGTGCCGTCCAACTGGCGGAAAGGCTCCAGCGCGGCGGCGACGGTTTCCGGCGCCATGCCGATGCCGCTATCCTCCACCACCAGCGCCACGCCTCCGTCCGGCAGCAATCGCGCGCACAAGCGCACCGCGCCATTTTCCGGGGTGAACTTCAGGGCGTTGGCCAAGAGATTTCCCAAGGCCTGGGCCAGGCGGCGCGGATCCACCAGCAACGACGGCACATCGGCTTCGACTTGAATGTCGATGGCACGCTGATCCTGGGTGATGTTGCGCGCCAGCTTGATGGCGGATTCGGCGACATCCAGAACATTTTCCGGCCTGGCCTCGATGGTGAGCAGGCCGCCCTCCAGGCGCGTCACATCCAGCACATCGTTGATCACCGCCAGCAGGCGCGTGCCGCTTTTGTGGATGTCTCCGGCATAATCGCGATAGGCGTCATGGCCGACCGGTCCCAGCATCTGGTCGCGGATGATTTCGGAAAAGCCCAGCACCGCGTTCAGCGGGGTCTTCAATTCATGGCTCATCGCCGCCAGGAAGGCGGCCTTCATCCTGTTGGCGATCTCGGCCTGGCGCAGGGCGGCGCGCAGGGTGCGCTCCTGTTCGAATTTCTCGGTGACGTCCTCGACCGTTCCTTCGTAGCAGATCAATTCGCCGGACCAGTCGCGCACCGCGCGGGCATTTTCCGAAATCCAGATGCGCTTGCCGGAACGGTGATAGATTTCCGATACGAAATGCATCACCACGTCATTGGACTGCATCTGGTCGCGGAATTCGTCGCGGCGCCTGGGATCGGCATAAAGCTGGGCGCTGATGTCGGTCAGGCCCACGATCAAGGCTTCGGGCGAGGAATAGCCGTAAATATCGGCCAGGGCCTGGTTGACCGCGAGATAATGGCCGGATGGCGTGGTGCGGAAAATTCCTTCGATCGCGTGATCGAAAAAAGCGCGGTAGCTGGCTTCGCCGGCGGTGACGCGTTTGCGGGTATTTTCGGCGACACGCTGGAGCAGCGACAGGCCGAAACTCAACACCGCCAGAATGATCAGTCCGGCAATGAACTGGCCGCCCAGATGCGAGACCAGGCCCAGGCCCACCACCAATCCCGCCACGAACACGCCAAGGAACGCCGCCACACCGGGCGCGCGGCTCTGTCCGGGATTGACCAGGGGATCTTCAAACGGCCGCATATCGCTTAAGGCTTGAGCTGAATACAGCGCCTTGGTAGCGCAAAAACCTAAATTCCCTGTTGAAGTTAGGACCCTGTTCAGGCCGCGGCACTCCGTCCCGGCGTTAGTCAATTGGAAACAAAGGTAGCCGATGGGTTAAATTCTCCTGCGCAAGCGGCCCAAGTGGCCTGCGCACCGCTTTTCCTGCCCAACAAACTCGCAAAATGCCCGGCGATTGTCCCTGAGCGGACTTTGTGTTTGATTGCGCCCTCGCTCAAAAAATAGAACGAAAAACACCGCAATCTTCATGTCCCTGTTCGCGTCCATCCAGCCGCTTTTTGTCGTATCCGGTTTCGTCGTCGGTTTCCTGGTGGGGATGACCGGCGTGGGCGGCGGCTCCCTGATGACGCCGCTGCTGATCCTTTTGTTTCATGTCAATCCCGTGACGGCGGTGGGCACCGACCTGATCTATGCCAGCGTGACGAAAACCGGCGGCAGTCTGGTGCATGGTTTCAACCGCACCATCGACTGGCGCATTGTGCGGCGGCTTGCTACGGGCAGCCTGCCCGCCGCCGTGCTGACCCTGGCGGCCTTGCATCTGCTCGAGATCGACCGGGCCACCTACAGCGCCGTGGTGACCAAGGTGCTGGGGGTGGCGCTGCTCGCCACCGCCGCGGCGATCCTGATGCGCAGGCGATTGCTGGCGAGCTATTCCCAGCGGATCGGAATCCTCAGCGACGAGCGCACGCGCTTCTACACCATCGCAACCGGCGCGGTGCTGGGCGTGCTGGTGACGATTTCCTCGGTCGGCGCGGGTGCGCTCGGCGTGACAGCCTTGCTGCTGCTCTATCCCGAATTGCCGGTGGTCAAGATCGCGGGCTCGGACATCGCCCATGCCGTGCCGCTGACCCTGGTGGCGGGCATGGGTCATGTGGCGGCCGGCGGCGTGGACATGACGGTGCTGGTCTCGCTGCTTTGCGGGTCGCTGCCGGGCATCATGCTGGCCAGCCTGTTCGCGCCCCGCATGCCCGACACGGCCTTGCGGATCGTCCTCGCCGTCACCCTGACGGTTATCGCCATCAGGCTGCTCAGTGCCTGACAGGCGCAATTCCCCTCCCCGCGCCTGGCAACGGATGCTGAGCGGGCGGCGGCTTGACCTGCTCGAGCCCAGCCCGCTGGACATCGAGATCGCCGATATCGCCCATGGCCTGGCGCGGGTGGCGCGCTGGAACGGCCAGACCAAGGGCCCGCATGCCTTCTCGGTCGCCCAGCACAGCGTGCTGGTGGAAAGGCTGGTCAGCGAGCTGTCGCCCCGCCTGGCGCGGGAAGTACGATTGATGGCCCTGCTACACGACAGTCCGGAATATGTTGTCGGCGACCTCATAAGCCCTTTCAAGGCGGCTGTTGGCATTAATTACAAGGCGTTGGAAGAAAGACTTCAGATGGCAATTCATCTGCGGTTCGGCCTTCCTGCGCATATTCCCGCCGCCCTCAAGACCCTGTTCAAACGGGCCGACCATCTCTCGGCCTATTACGAGGCCACCCAGCTGGCCGGGTTCGAAGAGGTGGAAGCCCGGCGGCTGTTTGGAGCCCCGCCCAAGGGGCTGAAAATGCCCCGGCTGACCCCTTTGGGCACCGAAGAGGCCCAGGCCCAGTTCCTGGCGAGATTTCACCGTCTCTACGACCTCAAGTAGCGAAGCGATAGGTCACCAAAAAAAGTCAGCAGCTGCTAAAAGCCGCCCATGCCGCATCTGTTGGTTTCCCCCTTGTCGAGTCTTGGCGACGCCCTGAAATCCCATGGGCCCTCGCATCTGATCAGCCTCCTGTCCCCTGAACATATGATCGAAACCCCGCCGGGCTTTCCCACGGCCCGGCATCTGAGACTGGGGGTCAACGACATTGTCGATCCCGCCGCGGGCACCGCGCCCCCGGCACGCCAGCATATCGATGCACTGCTGGAATTTTCGCGCGGCTGGGACGCGAGCCAGCCGCTGCTGATTCATTGCTGGGCGGGAATCTCCCGCTCCATGGCATCGGCTTTCACCATTCTTTGCGACCGGCTGGGGCCGGGCCACGAAATCGAAATCGCCAACGCCATGCGGCGGCGCGCGCCGCATGCCCAGCCCAACCGGCTTTTGATCAGCCACGCCGATGCGGCGCTGGGCCGTGGCGGCGCCATGATCGCCGCGGTTCAAGGCATGGCGCCGCCCTTGCTGGTGGAAGAAGGCGTCACCACGCTCTTGCCGCTGGTCGAGCGATGAGCGGCAAGGACAACGTCTCCATCGGATTGTCCGCCGCGATCGTGGCGGTGGAGGGCGAGCACCCTTCCGTGCTGGTGGTGGCGCATCAGGGCTCGCTGGATGCCCTGCCCTTCGGCCCCTTCGATCCGGCGGACCATCGCACCTTGGAATCGGGCCTGCGCAAATGGGTCGGAGAGCAGACCAAATTCGATCTGGGTTACACCGAACAGCTCTACACATTCGGCGACAAGGGGCGCCATTTGTCGGCCGGGTCCGGCGGCCGCGTCGTGTCGGTCGGCTATCTCGCTTTGACCCGCCAGGTGCGCGAGGCCCCCGATACCCAATGGCGGGGCTGGTACCACTATTTTCCCTGGGAAGACTGGCGCGATGCCAAGCCCGCCATGATCGACACTGTCATCCTTCCCGCCTTGAAGAAATTCGTGAAGGACGCGCCCGACAGTGAAACCGCCGAACTGCGCCGCGAACGCGTCAATGTCTGTTTCGGCGAAGGCTGGGATGAAGAGCGTGTGTTGGAACGCTATGAGCTGCTTTACGAAGCCGGGCTGGTGGAAGAATTTTATCGCGACAGCGGCCAAAATAAGAATCAGAGCAGTAAGAAGAACACCACTCTGGGAACGCCGATGCTGTTCGACCATCGCCGCATCCTGGCCACCGCCATCGCCCGGTTGCGCGGCAAGTTGAAATACCGTCCCGTGGTGTTCGAACTGATGGCACCCGCTTTCACCCTGCTGGAATTGCAGCGGGCGGTGGAGGCGCTGGCGGGCTTGCGGCTGCACAAGCAGAATTTCCGCCGCCTGGTGGCCGAACAGGGGCTGGTGGAAGGCACCGGCAAATTCTCCACCCCGGCCCGGGGCCGGCCGGCGGAACTGTTCCGCTTCCGCCGCGGGGTCCTGCGCGAGCGTCCCGCCCCGGGACTGAGGCTGGGCGGGCGGCGGGCGCGATAGAGCGAAAAAGCTGCGGAAAACCGTCATACGCCGGTAACGCAAGCCTGATCCGCACCGACCCGACTCTTGACCCCTTAATGCTCCTGTGTAGCATAAAGGCCGAACCGGCTCCTTGAAGGCCGGGTTTTTTGCCCCACATATATACTCGAAATGAGTATTAATGGGGTCGGAGGACAAGATGGGTGTCGAACTGGCCTATACCGACGCGGTGGCGCGTGCCACCGAAGGTCTTTACGCCAAGGTCGCCAATTTCATTCCCAAGGCGGAATGGATCGCCTACGCCCCCGTGATCGCCGAGATCAACCGGCTGAAGCGCGAAAAAGACGCCGTCATCCTGGCGCACAATTACATGACGCCGGAAATCTTCCATTGCGTCGGCGATTTCATGGGCGACTCCCTGGCCCTGGCCCGCGAGGCGGCGCGTACGGATGCCAAGATCATCGTCCAGGCCGGCGTGCATTTCATGGCGGAGACCTCCAAAATCCTGTCGCCGCAGAAAACCGTGCTGATCCCAAGCATGGAGGCCGGTTGCAGCCTGGCCTCCTCCATCACCGGCGCCGATGTGCGTCTGTTGAAACAGAAGTATCCCGGCCTGCCGGTGGTCACCTATGTGAACACCAGTGCCGATGTGAAGGCGGAAAGCGACATTTGCTGCACCTCGGGCAATGCGGTGAAGGTGGTGGAAGCCATCGCGCGCGATTTCGGCACCGACACGGTGATCATGATCCCGGACAAGTATCTGGCCCGCAATGTCGCGGCCAAGACCGGCGTGAAAGTCATCACCTGGGAAGGCGCCTGCGAAGTGCATGAGCGCTTCACCGCCCAGGAGATCCGCGACTATCGCGCCGCCCATCCCGGCATTGTGGTGCTGGCCCATCCCGAATGCCCGCCGGAAGTGGTGGCGGAAGCCGATTTCGCGGGTTCGACCGCCGCCATGATCAATTATGTCGGCAGCCACAAGCCGCAGTGGGTGGTGATGATCACCGAATGTTCGATGAGCGACAATGTCGCGGTGGAAAATCCCGATGTCGAATTCGTGCGCCCCTGCAATCTCTGCCCGCATATGAAGCGGATCACCTTGGACGGCATCCTGCATTCGCTGCAGACCATGACCCATGAAGTGATTGTCGATCCCGTGATCGCGGCGCGGGCGAAGCTGCCCATCGACCGCATGCTGGCGGTGAAGGTCTGATTCCAGCCATGGCCCAGCATATCGACAATATTGTTGAGACCGACGGCGCCCTGATTTTGGGGGCGGGCATCGCCGGCCTGTTCACCGCCCTGAAGCTGGCGCCCATGCCCAGCATTGTCCTGGCGGGCACCAGGCCCGGCCTGTCGGGCTCCAGCGCCTGGGCCCAGGGCGGCATCGCCGCCGCGGTGGGCAAGGATGACAGCTGGCAGTCCCATGCCCGGGACACCATCGTGGCCGGTGCGGGCCTGTGCGACCCCGCCATGGTCGATCTGGTGGCCTGGGAAGCCCCCGCCCGGATCGACGATCTGGTGCGCTATGGCGTGCCCTTCGACCGCAACCCGGACGGCTCGCTGGCGGTGGGGCGCGAGGCGGCCCATTCCCTGCCCCGTATCGTCCATGTGAAGGGCGACGGCGCGGGCGCGGCCATTTCCGCCACCCTGGCGGCGCGCGCCGCCGAAACCAATTGCATCACCTTGCTGGAAGGCTTTCACGCCATCGAGCTGGCCATGGAAGGCGGCCGCGTCACCGGCATCTTCGCCCGATCCGGCATCGGCAGCGACGCCCGCCTGATCCTGTTCCGCGCCCGGGCCGTGATCCTGGCCACCGGCGGGCTGGGCGCGCTTTATGCCGTCACCACCAATCCCTTGGAAGCGCGCGGCGAAGGTTTGGGCATGGCGGCCCGCGCCGGGGCACAGATCGCCGATCCGGAATTCGTCCAGTTTCATCCTACCGCCATCGCCATCGGCCGCGATCCCGCGCCGCTAGCCACTGAAGCGCTGCGCGGCGAAGGCGCCGTTCTGGTCAATGGCCGCGGCGAGCGTTTCATGATCGCCGTACACAAAGACGCCGAACTGGCGCCGCGCGACATCGTCGCCCGCGCCATTCACCGCCAGATCGCAGCCGGCGAAAAAACATTCCTGGATTGCCGCGAAGCGATCGGCGCGGACTTTGCGCATCACTTCCCCACCGTCTATGCCGCCTGCATGTCGGCCGGCATCGATCCCGCCACGCAGCTCATTCCGGTGGCGCCAGCCGCGCATTACCACATGGGCGGGATCGCGTCCGACGCGCATGGACGTTCCTCCCTGCCCGGCCTTTGGGTGGTGGGAGAGTGCGCCTCCACCGGCCTGCATGGCGCCAACCGGCTGGCCTCCAACTCGCTGCTGGAAGGCCTGATCTTCGGCGCGCGGGTGGCCGACGATGTGCGCGGCCGCCTGGCGGCCGGTGCAATGCGCGGCATCCCGCCCGCGCCGCCGCGTTTTGCCTCCCCCGCCCCGCCGCATGTGCTGCGCGATGCCATGACCCGTCATGTGGCGCTGGAACGCGACGCCGAGGGCCTGCGCGCGGCGCTGGGTGTGATCACCCGGCTTCAGACCGCCAGCAGCGAACCGGCGCTGCTCAACATGGCCGCCGCCGCCAAGCTGGTGACAACCGGGGCGCTGGCGCGGCGGGAATCGCGCGGCGGTCATTGGCGGACCGATTATGCCAAGACCGAAGAAACCGGCACGCGCACCTTCATGACCCTGGCCGATGCCGACCGTATTGCCGCCGCGGTCGAAATTCCGCGCCGCGCCAGCAAATGACATTTTCAGGCAAGGCATTGGATTTCACGCGCCCGCCGCCGGCGCTGTTGATCGAGCCGCAGATCCGCGCCGCGCTGGAAGAGGATCTGGGCCGGGCCGGCGATATCACCAGCCAGTTGACCATCGCCGAAGGCAAGACCGCGTCCGCCAGGCTGGTGGCGCGCAAACCCGGCCGCATTGCCGGCATGATCTGCGCCGACATCGCCTTGCGGCTGGTCGATCCCGGGCTGCGGCTGGATGTTGCGTTACCCGACGGATCCGACGCTCAAACCGGATCGGTGCTGGCCACCATCTCCGGGCCCGCGCGCGCCAGCCTCACCGCCGAACGCGTGGTGCTGAACTATCTGGGCCCGCTTTCGGGCGCCGCCACCCTCACCGCCGCCCTGGTCAAGGCGGTGGAAGGCACAAGCGCGCGCATCGTCTGCACCCGCAAGACGCTTCCGGGCCTGCGCGCCTTGCAGAAATATGCCGTGCGTTGCGGCGGCGGTTTCAATCACCGTTTCGGCTTGGACGATGCCGCCATGATCAAGGACAATCACATCCAGGCCGCGGGCGGTATCGCGCCCGCCATGGCGCGATTGCGCGCCGGGCTCGGCCATATGGTCAAGATCGAGGTGGAAGTGGACCGGCTGGAGCAGCTTGAGGAAGCGCTGGCGCTGAAGGCCGATGCCATTCTGCTCGACAATATGTCCTTGGACGATATGCGCCGCGCCGTGGCGCTGGCAAAAGGTGCGACGGTGCTGGAAGCATCCGGCAATGTCACGCTGGCGACGGTGCGCGCCATCGCAGAGACAGGCGTGGACTACATCAGTTCAGGCGCGATAACGCATAGCGCCCCGAACCTGGACATAGGATTGGATTTTTAACTCATCTTCTCCATGGCCGGGCTCGACCCGGCCATCCAGGGCAACAAGAAAACCTTTTGAGGTCGCGCTGACGCGCGACACTGGATGGGCGGCTCAAGGCCGCCCATGGAGAGCCGGGCTTAGCTGTCCCGCGTACGCTGCAGCGGTACGTTTTTGTAGAAGATGTGATTGCCGATCTGGGTGGTCTTATCCATGGTCTCGGCCCAATCGGGCGCGACCGTCACGGCATGGAAATTCAGCGCCCCGCCGGTGGCATTCCGCAGCGGCGACTGGTTGGTCAGGATCTGGGCGGCCAGCGCCTCGGCCCGCAGCCAGGCTTCCTGCTGCTTGGGGCGCTTCATGTCGCCGTTGCAGGTGAAGGAAAACTGGCAGCCGGGCTTGTCCTTGCCTTCATACACCACGGCGCAGATCGAATTGCCGAATTTGCCCTTGTTCATGCGGTGGAAAACCACCTCGGCAATGGCCTTCTGGCCGCCCGCGCCTTCGCCGCGCGCTTCATAATACAGAACTTCCGACAGGCATTTGTGCTCGGCCAGAAGCGCGGTCATCACCGCGTCGGTGGCGGGCTTGGGCGCCTCGACCACCTGCACCACCGGCTTCACGACATTGTCCGTGTGCGGATGATATGTCAGGGAGGAACCGATCGCGGCGCTGGCGGTGGCGATAATGATCGCCAGCGCGGCAACAAGCACGCGGTCGGAACGCGAAATCGCGTCGTTGGTTTTCTTGGACATTGGGGGTACTCGTTTCGGCTCTAGGTATCGCTTGGTCAATTAGGCTTGGTCTATTTCGCGCTTGCGTGTAATCCGCTTTTTTCGGCGTGTATGCGCAGTTGCTATTTCAATCAGGCTGTTTCGATTAGGCGTCGTCCTTCAAAAGTTCCGAAAGTACCGAATGGTTCCCAGCACTCAGATGGGGCTTATGCCCCCCAAGAAAACGAATCGTCAAACAATTTCTTTCGTTAAAGTGACAGTCCGTCGCACCGCGCGGGAAAAAACCCAGGGATTCCCTGCGGCGTGTTGTGGATATTAAACATCTCCCCGAGTCTTTTTTAATGCTGCCTGAGCTGCCGCAAGCCGTGCAAGCGGCACACGAAATGGCGAACAGGAGACATAATCGAGCCCCGAGTCGTGGCAGAAGCGGATTGAGTCGGGATCGCCGCCATGCTCGCCGCAAATGCCGAGCTTGAGCTTTTCGCGGGTCTTGCGCCCTCTTTCCGCCGCAATTTTTATCAGCTCGCCGACACCCTCGGTGTCCAGCGAAACAAAGGGATCGCGCGCGATCACATTCTTGCTGAGATAATCGTTGATGAACATGCCGGCATCGTCGCGCGACACGCCCAGAGTGGTCTGGGTGAGATCGTTGGTGCCGAAGGAAAAGAACTGCGCCGTCTGGGCGATTTCGCCGGCGCGCAAGGCGGCGCGCGGCAGCTCGATCATCGTTCCGATCAGGTAATCCGGCACTTTTCCGCGTTCCTGTTTGATCGCGGCGGCGATTTTCGCAATGCGCGCCGCCAGCATATCCAGCTCGGATTTGAAGGCCACCAGCGGGATCATGATTTCCAGCTGCACGGGCTGGCCGACCTGCTCTTCCACCGCCAGCGCCGCTTCCAGGATGGCGCGCGCCTGCATCTCATAGATTTCGGGATAGGTGATGCCCAAACGGCAGCCGCGATGGCCCAGCATGGGATTGGCTTCGTGCAAGGCGATGGCGCGGGCGCGCAGCTTCTTGGCATTGGTGCCGGCGGCGCGCGCCACTTCCTCGAATTCCTCTTCCTTGTGCGGAAGAAATTCGTGCAGCGGCGGATCGAGCAAGCGGATGGTCACCGGCAGTCCCGCCATCTCGCGGAAGATCGCTTCGAAATCGCCGCGCTGCATCGGCAGCAATTTGGCCAGCGCGGCTTTGCGCTCGTCTTCCGCGTCGGCCAGGATCATCTGGCGCACCGCGATGATGCGGTCGGCCTCGAAGAACATATGTTCGGTGCGGCACAGGCCGATGCCTTCGGCGCCGAACTTGCGCGCGGTGGCGGCGTCGGTCGGTGTGTCGGCATTGGTGCGCACTTTCAATTGGCGCACATCATCGGCCCAGCCCATCAGGATGCCGAAATCCCCGGTCAGTTCGGGCTGGCGCAGGCCGACCTTGCCCTTGAACACCAGGCCCGCCGCGCCATCGATGGTGATGATGTCGCCGCGCTTGAGGGTGACATTTCCCGCCACCATCTCGCCGCGCGCCGCGTCGATCTTGAGCACGCCGGCGCCGGAAACACAGGGCCGTCCCATGCCGCGCGCCACCACCGCCGCATGGCTGGTCATGCCGCCGCGCGCGGTGAGAATGCCGCGCGCCGCATGCATGCCGTGAATGTCTTCCGGGCTGGTTTCGGTGCGAACCAGGATGACATCGTGATTGTCGGCCGCGAGTTTTTCGGCTTCTTCGGCGGTAAAGGCGATTTCGCCGGTGGCTGCGCCAGGTGAGGCGCCCAGGCCCACCGCGATCTGCTCGCGCGGCGCATCGGGGTCCAAAGTGGGATGCAACAGCTGATCCAGGGCTTCGGGCTCGACCCGGGTGACCGCGATCTTCTTGTCGATCAGGCCCTCGCGCTCCATGTCCACCGCCGCCTTCAGCGCGGCTTCGGCGGTGCGCTTGCCGGCACGGGTCTGCAGCATGAACAGCTTGCCTTCCTGCACCGTGAATTCCACGTCCTGCATGTCGCGATAATGCTGTTCCAGCCGCTGGCCGATGGCCATCAACTCGGCAAAGGCCTTGGGCATCGCCTCTTCCATCGACGGCTTTTTGCCGCCCTGGCGCTCGCGCACCAGTTTGGAAATCGGCTGCGGCGTGCGGATGCCCGCCACCACGTCTTCGCCCTGGGCATTGACCAGGAATTCGCCATAGAGAAGCTTTTCGCCGGTGGCCGGATCGCGGGTGAAAGCGACGCCGGTGGCAGACGTCTCGCCGCGATTGCCGAACACCATGGCCTGTACCGTCACCGCCGTGCCCCAGTCTTCGGGAATATTGTTCAGCTTGCGATAGGTATTGGCGCGCGGTGAGTGCCAACTGCCGAACACCGCGCCGATGGCGCCCCACAATTGTTCTTGAACATCCTCCGGAAAGGGCTTGCCCAATTCCTTCTGCACCCGCGCCTTGTACAGCGCGGCGATGCGCTTGAGGTCGTCGGCATCCAGGTCGGTATCCTGCTCGATGCCCTTTTTGTCTTTTTCCTCGTCCAGGATTTCCTCAAACGCGGCATGGTCAACGCCCAGCACCACGTCGGAATACATCTGGATGAAGCGGCGATAGCTGTCATAGGCAAAGCGCGCATCGCCGGTGAGCCTGACCAGGCCGTCGGCGGTGGCGGCATTGAGACCCAGATTGAGCACCGTATCCATCATGCCGGGCATGGACACCCGCGCGCCGGAGCGCACGCTGAGCAGCAGCGGCTTGTCGGGATCGCCGAAATTGCCCTTGGCCTGATAGCCTACCTCGCGCAGGGCGGAGCCGACCTGGTCCTTCAGTTCCGGCGGATAGCTTTCCTTGTTGGCGTAATAATAGGTGCAGACTTCGGTGGTGATGGTGAGCCCCGGCGGCACCGGCAGGCCGAGATTGCTCATCTCCGCCAGATTGGCGCCCTTGCCGCCGAGCAGGTTGCGCATATCGGCTTTGCCCTCGGCCTTGCCGTCACCGAATGCGTAGACCCATTT
>CBHTTW010000046.1:0-12271 GCA_966096025.1 uncultured Alphaproteobacteria bacterium
AAAGCGACGGGGTCAGCAGCCGCGGATCGTCCAGGGCGCAAGCCGCCCAATCGATGTTGGGCGGTTCCTTGGCGATGGTATCCAGAATTTCGTCCAGCTGGTCCTGGGCGGTCACACCGATCACCGCCACATCCACTTCCGGCTGCGACAGCACAAAGGCGAGAGCCGCCTCCAAAGGCGACACCAGCGCAGCGTCTATGCGTTTTCTGAGGGCGGCAAGTATCGGCGCGGCATAGGCGAGATTGGGCGGCAGCTTTTCCAGGAACAACAGGCCCTGGAGGAACAGGGACCTGGCATGCACTTCGACTTTCAGCTCTTTCAGACGGGCCAGCGAACCGTCCCGCAAAAGCCGCTGATCGAGCAGGCTGAAGGGCACCTGCATGGCGTCGGGACGGAACCGTTCCGCCACGCCCGCGGGATCGTCAGCGGTATAGGCCGAGATGCCGATACCCCCGACCGTGCCCTCGGCTTTCAAGTCCTGCAGTGACTGCCAAAGCGCGTCGCCGTCCGGCCCCAGCAAATCACCCACCGCATGCACCAGCAAAAGATCGACATGGCCCAGCCGTTCCACCGATTGGCGTGCGCGCGACAACACCGCGTCCAGCCCATGCGACAAGCGGATGGTCTTGCTGACGATGCGGAAAGCCCCGGTGTCCATCCGCGATAGCACATCCTCGGCTTCGCCATAATTGGCGGCGGTATCCAGCACGCCGATGCCGGCCCGGGCGGCACGGGCAAGAATGGCGCTTGCCTCCTCGAACGGGACCTGGCCGCGATAGTTGGAAATGCCATAGGCCTGACCGAACTGAACCGTGCCGATCCCCAGCCTTTCCGCCATCGACGGGCGCTCGACTTCGGTGACGGGCTTCTGACGGATATGGGCGTTGATTTCCCGGTAGTGCGGCTCGTCCTGCAGCAGTTGCAAAACCGTGGTCAATGGCAGCTCGCCGGCGCGCGCCTTCAGCCTGGCATAGATCGCGCGCAGAAATGCGATGTCTTCCGGTGTGTCGACGCTGAGACGCTCATGCGGCCGCGCCAAAGGTTCGTAAGCGGGCAGGTAAACGGTTTTGACCTTGTCGGGGCGCCGCTTGAGATAGCTGGTGACATGCTCGCGGGCGATGGCATTGCGCCCCGCATGGGTGGTCAGCCAATCCAGCGCGGCGCGTGAGAACACATCCACGCCTTCATGGGCACAAAGCACCCCGGCTTCGAATTGCACGAAGTCCGCACCCGCCTTGGTCAGTCCATCCACCAGATAGTCGACCAGGCCGGGGTCGATCAGCGGGGCATCGCCGGTAACCCTGAGCAACGTCGTGGCGCCGGTCTTCAAGGCAGCCAGGCGGTAGCGTTCCAGCACATTCTGCAGCGGCCCGCGCACGCAGACCACGCCCATTTCGGCGCAGAATTGTTCGATGGCGTCGTCGCGGGAATCGACCGAAGTCGCGACGGCGACAGAGTCCACGGTCCGGCATTGATTCAGACGGTGAATGATGTGCCACAAGAGCGGCTTGCCCGCCACGGGCATCAGGACTTTGCCCGGCAGGCGTGAAGAGCCCATACGCGCCTGAATGACGGCGACGACCGGCATCAGGGTGTCCAGCTTTGCCGCACATGGCGGAAGGGGCGCAGCCCGTCCGCCGGATCGGCGCGCCACTCCCGGTCCGGCAATTCCGCCGGTACCGGCTCCTTGAAGCCCTTGCCGTCGGCGGTCATGGCTTGGCGAATGCGCCGGATGACCGGCGCGATCTCGTCCGGAAGCCAGCAATGGCCGGTGTGATATTCCTCGCCGGTGCCGTCCAGATCCAAATGCAATTCGATGGTGGTGGCGTTCCAGTGATGCACCGCCCGTTCGATCACGGCGGGCGAGCGCGAATGATCCGACCAGCCGGTCTTGGCGCCGGTGGCTTTGCGGATGGCGTCGATCGCGGCCAGGTTGGATTGCTCCGGCGGCGAGGGATAGGCGGAAACGCAGTGCAAAACGGTGACATCGCTGGCGCCGGCCTTGGTGAGTGTGTCAACCGCCGTCGTAATTTCCGGCATGACCGCCATGCCGGTGGAGATGATCACCGGCTTTTTGGTCGCGGCGCAGGCCTTGAGCAGATCGCTCCAGAGAAGTTCATAGGACGCCACCTTGTAGAAGGCGACATAGGGCTCAAGCTCGGCCACCGCGTTCAGATAAAACGGGGTGCAGGAAAATTCCACGCCGCGTTCCCGGCAGCGCCGGGCCAGCGGCTCCAGATGCGCCAGCGGCAGTTCCCAGGCCACGCGCTTGCGGTGCTGCTCGCTTTTGGCCAGGATTTCCGGCGCGAACAGTTCGGCGACGCGAAACAGCTGGAACTTGACGGCATCGAAGCCGCAATCCGCCGCCGCATCGACAAAGGCCAGCGAACGGCCAAGGTCCTGGGCATGATTGCTGGAGACTTCGGCGATGAACTGAACCATCAGGCCTCCACCGTGAATGCGACCCGCGCGACCGCGGCCTGCGCCGCCGCCACCGCCTCTTCCCGCGTCGGGGCGCAGGAGATGACATAACCCACCCGCGACGGATGGTTTTCCAGGCTCGCGACGGTCTCGCCCGGCCGCGCCCAAACATCGACTTTACGGATATGCGGCATGTCCTGTGCCGAGCCCAGACCGTCAATGCCGCGGATGGTTCCGGGCGACGGGAAGAAATAGCGCTGCGAGGTCGCCAGATTGCGCGTGGGCACGAACCGGGCCGGATCGACTGGATTGCCGACCGCCATGTCCACCAGGATATCGACAATATCCACTCCGGTGGACCATGGCACCTTGTCGTAACAGAAATTGCCGCCCGACAGCCGCGCCGCGATTTCGATCACATAGGCTTTGCCGTCATCGCCGAAAATCATGTCGCCCTTGGCCGGACCCCAATCGATGCCGAGCGCGCGGGCGGCTTTTTCAAATTCCACCTCGACCAGTTTTTTCCGGCCCGAATTCAGAACGGTGGGAATGTCGCCGCCATCCTCGACCATGAAGGGTACCGCATCGTCCAGCCGCGCATAATTGCGGTCGGCAAAGCCGGTGCAATGGAAAATACCCTCATGGATCAAGCCTTCGGTGCTGATCTGCAGCCCAGTGACGAATTTCTCCGCGATCACTTCACCGGAATAGGCAAAGCCGCGCGAATAGGCGAAAGCCTGGGCGATATCCATGCCGGCGGTCAGGCGCTGCACGCCGCGGGCGCCGGAATTGTCCACCGGCTTGATGACAATGGGAAAGCCGCACTTGACGATAAAGGCCTTGAGATCGTCCAGGGTGGAAATGCGGGCGAACAACGGCACATTCACACCCGCCTGGCGCAGCTTTTCCTTCATGTGCAGCTTGTGCACGCACAATTCGGCCACGCTCACGGGAATATGGCGCACACCCAGTTTTTCCGCCGCCGCCGACACCATGTGAGGAATATCGCTGGCGATGGTCATGACCCCGTCGATGCGGGACTTGTAGCTGCCCACAAAATTCAGAATGGCGTCACGATCGCGGGTGCTGACCAGGTGGAATTCGTCAGCCAAGGCGCGGCCGTCGGCCTTGGGATTGAAATCCAGCGCCACGGTGCGGATGCCCTTGGCCTTGGCGGCGGCGATGGCCGCAACCTGTTCCTTGCCGGCGCCCAGGATCAATAAGGTCTTCATGACATCACCCTCTTCATGACATCAAAAGTCCGCCATTGATGTTCAGGGTTTGGCCGGTGACATAACCGGCCGCGTCGGAGGCCAGATAGACCACACCGGCGGCGATTTCGTCCGGCGCGGCAATGCGGCCCGCTGGAATTTGCGCCGCCTTGCGTTTGCCGGCCTTGGATTTCAGTTCCTTGGCGATCATGCCGGTCGCCACCAATCCCGGCGCGATGGCATTGGCGGTGATGCCGGCGCCGGAATAAAGCTTGGCCAGCGAATGGGTGAGATTGATCAATCCGGCCTTGGCCGCCGCATAGTGAACCTGGCGCATGCCGCCCCACTGCCCGCCGATGGACGTAATATTGATGATGCGGCCCCATTTGCGCTGCTGCATGCCGGGCAGGACTTCCTGCGCCACAATGAAGGCGCCGCGCAGATTGACCGCCAGCATGCGGTCCCAGTCCGCGTCGGTGATGGTCTCGAAGGGCTTTTCCTGCACCAAGGCCCCATTGTTGACCACAATGTCGAAGCTCTTGCCGAAATGCTTGGCGCTGGCCGCAAGCGCGCGCTTTATAGAGGCGCGGCTGGCGATGTCGATCTTCACAGCAAAAGCCGATGGGTTCGCTTTTTGGATCGCCTCCGCCCCTTGGCGGCTGGTGTTATAACCGCAAGCCACACGATAGCCGGCGCCCAGCAAGGCCAGGGCCGCGGCTTTGCCGATGCCGCTGCCGGCGCCGGTCACCAAAGCGATTTTGGAGGCGGCGGGCATGTCAGAACGAGGTTTCATTCGACATATCGTCCAAGGTGCGGCCGCCCAGCAGCATGGGCAGCAGATCCTCTTCCGGATCGACTTGGCAATGGATCAGCACCGGGCCCTTGCAGTTCAGGGCGAAGCGGAACTTGTCCGCCATGCCCTGGCTGGACGTGATCGACACCGAGGCGATGCCGTAAGCCTGGGCGATCGCCGCGAAGTCGGGATTGTATTTGTCGCCGGTGGAGGGATGCGACTTCCAATTCTGGCGCTGGAACTGGGCGACAATGGAAAGCGCGTGATTGTCCAGCACCACGATCTTGATGTCGATGCCGCGCTCCACGATGGTTGCCAGTTCCTGGATATTCATCTGCAGGCTGCCGTCGCCGACAAAGCAGATGACGCAGGCGTCCGGCGCGGCGATCTTGGCGCCGATGGCGGCGGGCAGATCGAACCCCATGGTGCCGTGACCCGAAGATGTCAGCAGCACCCGCTCCGGCGCGTCAAAATCGAAATGACGCGGCACCCAGACCTGATGCTGGCCGACGCCGGTGGTGACGATCACTTTCTTGCCGCGCACCGCGCCGTTGGCGGCGGCGATGATATCCTGCGGCTTGGGCAGATGGCTGGGCTTGCCGGTCAGCAAGGGATATTTGGCCTTCCAGTCCTTGATCTGCTCCAGCCAGGTGGTGGTGGACGGCGCGGTCAGGCGCTGCAAGGCGCGGTCCAGGGCCGCCATCGCGGATTTGGCGTCGGCATGAATGTCCAGATCCAGCGGCACGCGGCTGTGGCGCAGTTCATTGATGTCCAGATCGATGCGGGCGACACGGCCCTTCTCCACCGTCTTGGCGGGCAGGCTGCCGGTCTGGCGCAGATGGAAGGTGGTGCCGATGCCGATCAACAGATCGGACTTGTACATCGCCATATTGGCATACTGGCTGCCGGCATAGCCGCACAGGCCCAGCGACAGCGGCGCATCGGACGGATAGGCGCCCATGCCGGGCATGCTCATGGTCACGGGAATGCGGTACTTGTCCGCCAGCGCCCTGAGCTCCGCATAGGCGCCGCAAGCAACCACGCCGCCGCCCGCCAGGATCACCGGACGCTGCGCGGTGCTGATCCATTGCGCCAAACTCTCGATCTTGTCCATCGGCACGGAAGGCGCGATGTCGGTGCGTTTGACGGCCGGCCGGCAATCGGACGGATCGATGGTGCCGCGCTGCACGTTCATCGGCAGATCGATCACCACCGGACCCCGGCGTCCCGAAGCCGCCAGGAAAAAGGCCTGCTCCATCACATCGGACAGGTCTCGGATTTCCTTGACCTGAAAAACCGCCTTGGCGATGGATTTCATCAGATCGACGGTATCGACTTCCTGGAAGCCGCGCTGACGCACCGGAAGATCGCCGCGCATGTCGCCGGTTCCGACTTGGCCGGTGATCACCACCAGCGGGATATTGTCGTAATAGGCGTCGGCCACCGGCGTCACGGCATTGGTCACGCCGGGACCCGACGTCACCATGAACACCGCGGTCTCGCCGGTCATGCGGGAATAGCCCAAGGCGGCATAGCCGGCGCCCTGCTCGGTGCGCGGGCAGACAATTTCAATGGCGGAACGTTTTTCGACGCGGTCCAGGATCGGCGCTATGGTGCCGCCGGGAAAAATAAAGACCTTCTTGACCTGGTGGCGCAAGAAGGCATCCAGCACCAGATCGGCGCCTTCGAGAGGCGCGGCGGCGGCACGGATTTCGGTCTTCGCAGTCTTCACGGTTTCTTCCCCAGAATGATGAATTCGCGCCCGATTCCCTGCGCCGCCCAGGAGGCCGCAAGGGCCTCGAGGCGCGGCTTGTCATGGCGGAACAAAGTGGTTTCGAACGCCTTGCGTTCATTGTGGCATTCCCGGCCCAGCGCCGGATTGCCGACATAGTTGCGGCCTGACAGCAGGAAATTCTCCAGCGGATAGCTGGTCTCCAGATGCAGAACGTCGAATTGCCGCGCCTTCAAAAATCGACCGGCGGACCCGGTATCGAAGTAATTCAGATGATGTTTGGGATTGACCCACCAGGGCGCAAAGCCCAACTGTTTCCACAGGGTCATCTGCAGCGGATTGAAATCATTGGGCGAGATCAGCAGCAGCAATCCACCCGGAACCAGCAGACTGCGCGCTTCCTCGATCAACCCGATCGGATCGCGCACATGCTCCAGCACCATGCTGAGCGATATGGCGTCGAACGGGCCTTGCGCCTTGGCCTTGGCGGCGGTGAAAAAGTCATTGACCACCGCAAGACCGCGCGACTTTGTATACGCGCAGGCAATGCGCGAAGGCTCGAAACCCAGAACCTGCCAACCGCGCTCGCGGCCGGCTTCCAGGAAATAGCCCGGCCCCGAGCCGATATCCAGAATACGCCGCCGGTTATTGTCCGTGGGCGCATGCGCCTCCAGCAATCCGTAATAATGGTGGTAGCGCAGCATCCACCATTCCTTGTCGGCTTCCATGCGCTCGAAATAATCGGGACGCTCGCTTTCGTAGAATTCCTGCTCATAGAATTTCTTGAGCTCCGCATCGGTGAAGAGCGGATCGATGTGGCGAAAGCCGCAGGCTTGGCAGTCGATCACGTCATAGCTGTCCACGGTGGCGATGACCGGACCGTGATGGACTTGTGTATCGACGATGCGTTGGGCAGTTTTCATGGCGTTCCCAGCATTGTATTGTCCCCGCCAAAAGCACAAACCTGTGGCGAATGCCCCATTTTTCAACGATTTCATTGACGAGTGATTAACCTTAAACCGCTTTGATGCAGGCCGATTTCAAGCCGAGAGTCCCATGGCCGCCCTGCCCCAGCCGACTTTGGACACCCTGACGGGCGTCGATGCCCGCCTGCAGGCCATCGACAAGCTGGAAGCGCTGGTCGAGGAGGTGGCGCGGGAGAAAACCCGTCATCGTTCGAATGTGGCGCTCAGACGCGCGGTGAGAACCTGGCGCCGGGGCGATATTGTCAAGGCCGGGCAATGGGCGCTGAAAGCCACCGAAGCCGACAACACAAGTTCCAAGGCTTTTCATGTGCTGGCCATGGCGCTGGAGCGAATGGGCCACCTGCACAAGGCCCTGATCACCTATGAACGCGCTTTCGAACTGGATCCGGAAGATCCCGAACTGTTGATCAATCTCGGTCTCACCGCCTGGAACCTCAAGTTGACCGAGGGCGCGATCAAGATGTTCAAGCTCTACATCGCCAACTGCCCGGACTCGCCCTTGGGATACAACAATCTGGGAAGCTGCCTGGCCGATATGGGCCAGACCGAAGAGGCGATCGAAACCCTGCGCGCGGCGCTGTACCGCATGCCGGAGGAAGCCATATTGTGGAATTCGCTGGCGACCGTGCTGGCCGAGAGCAACAGGCCTGATGAAAGCCTGATCTTCTATGAAGAAGCAGCACGGCTGGCCCCGGGCTTTGCGCGCGCCTATCACAATTTGGGCTATGCCTATCAGCATCTCGATCAGCTCGACAAGGCGCTGATCGCCTATGACAAGGCGCTGGAGCTGGTGATCGATCCCGCCGAACGCATCGAGACCTTGCACTCGCGCAGCATCTGCCTGATCGGGCTTGGCAAGCTGGAAGAAGGTTTCCGCGAATATGAAATCCGCAACAATGAGCGCTTCCGCTGCTACTTCCATCATTTGATGGATTCGCCGCGCTGGCATGGCGAGGATGTGCGCGGCAAGAAGCTGCTGCTGGTCGGCGAGCAGGGACTTGGCGACGAGATTCTGTTTTCCAACATCCTGCCGGACGCCTACGCCGCGGTGGGCGACAGCGGCAAACTGCAGATATGCGTCGATCCGCGCCTGATCCCGTTGTATCAGCGCACCTATCCCAAGGCCGAAGTCGGCACCTATGACGACCGCACCTTGATTGACGACAATGGCAACAAGGCGCTGCGCCTAGTCCCGTTCGCCTCCAAGGACAACAAGCCGGATTTCTGGGCGCCGATGGGATCGGCCTTGCAATACTACCGCAAATCCTTGGCTGACTTTCCCGGCAAGCCCTTCCTGACGCCGGACCCGGCGCGGGTTGCCAAGTACAAGGAACAGATGGCGCTGCTTCCGGGCAAGAAAGTCGGCATCTGCTGGCGCTCCATGATGATGGCCAACAGGCGCGGGAGATTCTTCACCGCCATCGATGCCTGGGGCGACATCCTGAAGACGCCCGGTGTTACCTTCGTCAGTCTGCAATATGGCGATAGCGCACCGGATATCGCGCGCGCCAAGGAAAAGTTCGGCATCGAAATCCACCAAGTGGAAGGGCTGGACCTGAAAGACGATATCGACGGCACCGCCGCGCTTTGCCAGGCGCTTGACCTGGTCCTGTCGGCGCCCACAGCCGCTGCCCATACCGCCGGCAGTGTGGGCGCCGAGGTCTGGTTTCTCGCGGCCGGTTATGGCTGGCCGCAATTGGGAACAACGGAATATCCCTGGCATGCCAAGACCCGCGTCTATTCGCCGAAAAGGCTCGGCGATTGGGACTCGGTGCTGCCCCGCTTTGCCGCCGATTTTGCGGCTTATGCCGCCAGCTGACATGCAGCCTCCCCAAACGATAGGGGTTTGTGCCCTTTGCAAAAGCAGCGAGCGGGAGATCGTTCAAACTCAGTCGCTGGCGATTCTCAACCGCGATGATCCCTGCCGCATCGACTTCAGCCTGTGCCGGAATTGCGGCCATCTGCAGCAATGGCCCCCGGTTCCGCCGGAATTGATGGACTATCACTACCGGACTTTCGCCACCTATGAGCTGTTCGGCGATGCCGCAAGGTTGCGCGCCGTGCCGCCACAGCCGCATGTCCAGAGATTTCTGTCTCTGGTGCAAGACCTCGCCATCGCTCCAGGGCAGGTTTACGAGGTGGGATGTGCATCGGCCGCGATGCTGCACCAATTTCGCAACCATGGCTGGCAGGTGCGGGGCTGCGACCCCTCGCCTTCGGCGGTTTCCCAAGCCAAGAACATTTTCGGCATCGAGGTCGATCTGGGCAATGAGGAGGACATTGTCCCGCGCCAGAGCAATCTCGACCTGATCCTGCTTTGTCATGTGCTGGAGCATCTCTACGATCCGCCCGCGGCGCTCGCCCGTTTGCATGCCGCGCTGGCGCCCAATGGATATCTGGTGCTGGAAGTGCCTTGCGCGGTGGCGCCCGAACAGCTTCCGCCGGGCTGGTTCACCTTCGAGCATTTGCACTATTATCAGCCGGAAATTCTGGAAAAGCTGCTGCGCGCCGCTGGATTCGAACCGGTTGAGACCCGTATCGAAATGAAGGTGCAGCACTATCCGGTGATCGCGATCGCCGCACGCAAGAAAATAGAGCATGATTCACGCGCCGCCGATCCCGATCCTTCCCCCGGCGTCCGCCTGGCGCGCACCTATGCATCCTGCGACCATGCGCTATGGGCAGCCACCACCGAACGTCTGAGCCGCATTCACAGGCCGGTATTTCTCTATGGCGCCGGAATTCACACGTCTCAGCTGCTCGATCACACCGATCTCGCAGCCCAAGTCATCGCCATCGCGGACCGCGATCCCAAAAAATGGGGGCAGTTGCTGGCGGGAAAGCCAGTGATCAGTCCCGCGGAGCTGGCCGCCCATCCGCAACCGGCGCCTATCGTCATTTCGTCTTATGTCAGTGAAAAGCAGATCATCGAGGCTCTGTTGGCAAATGGCATCGCCGCATCGCGCATCGTTCCGCTCTATTCCGATCCGCCGGTTGGCATGCCAACGGCTGTCAAAGCCGCGAGTTAGCAGGCCAAAAAATGAACAAGACCATCAGCCCGGCCATTTGGAAAAAGATCGACTCATTCGGCGGAAACACTACCTCTCCGGTCCTGACCGCCTGGCGTCCCTGTCCCGTCTGCGGCGCCTTTGAATGCCGCACCCTCCTGGCATATGACGGTTTCCAATTTTACCGGGACTCGGCGGTGCTGCCCACCCGTGCGCCGGTGCAGCAGGCGCAATGCCTGACGTGCCAGGCTATCTTCATGAATCCCGGCTATTCCGAGACAGGACAGCGCATACTGTTTGCGGCGGCGGGGGGAAGCTATCGCTCACGTCCCGAACACCAAGCTGCACAGGTGAGTTGGCTGGAGCAGCGGGGCCTTGCGGCCGGGCAGTCTTTGCTGGACGTCGGCTGCTATGACGGGCGTTTCCTGAACATGCTGCCCGCGCATGTGCGCAAAACCGGCGTCGATATCGATGCCGAGGCGATCGAACGCGGCCGCAGCGCCGGCCTGGATCTGATAGCGGGCGCCTTCGAAGATTTCCGTCTTTCGACCCAGCCGGACGTCATTACCATGTTCCATGTGCTCGAGCACCTCGCAGATCCCTACAAGACCCTGAGAAACCTGCGCCGGAATTCTCACGCCGAGACGCGCCTGATCATCGAAGTGCCTGTCATCGAGAAAGGCTTCACCAACGATCTGAACGGCTTTTTCTCCGTTCACCACTCGACCCATTTCAGTTTCAACAGCCTGAAACTGGTCATGGAACGGGCCGGTTGGCAGATTCTCGATGGCGAGACCATGACCTATAACGGCTACCGCATCATCGCCAAACCAGGGATGGATGGTGCGGTCGATGTCAAAGCCGGTGCTTTGGCGGATCGCGTCACCGCGCTGCGATATCTTCAATACTATTTCCAAAATCTCGCGGACACCGGTGAGAAAATCGGCAATTGGCCGAACACGTCGCGCGCCGTCATTTGGGGCGCCGGCGCCCACTCCGAGGTCCTGTATCAGACCACGGAATATTTCCGGCAAAACCGGGACCGCGAATACATCATGGTCGACAGCGCCGTGACAGAGCCGGTCACGACATGGCGCGGGCTGCACGCCTATTCGCCCAAAGCCGTCCTGGCGGGCATCGACTGGCCCGATTGCGCGCTGATCATTTCCAGCTATGGCTGGCAGGACGCCATCGAGCAGGACGCCCTGAAAGCGGGCGTTCCCCAATCCGCCATCCGCAAGATTTACAGCCACGTCACGACCTATTGAAGACGCTGCGGCGCCATTGCCAAAGGGTTCGCAAAGGCTATAAGCCTTTGTCATTAAAGGGACAATTTAACCTCTCATTTGGCAATTCCCTTGTATTAGAGGTCCTTTCAGGCCAGAAGAAGACGTAACTTTTTGGAGATTCCATGCGCATCGCCATCATCGGCACAGGTTATGTGGGGCTGGTTTCCGGCGCCTGTCTGTCGGAATTCGGTCATGAGGTGGTTTGCATCGACAAGGATGCCGGCAAGGTCGAAACGCTCAAGGCGGGCGGCATCCCCATCTACGAACCCGGCCTGGATGATGTGGTCGCGGTCAACAGCAAGGCCGGCCGGCTGTCCTTCACCACCGACCTCAAGAGCGCGGTGAAAGACGCGCAGGCTGTCTTCATCGCGGTGGGCACACCCAGCCGCCGCGGCGACGGCCATGCCGATCTGTCCTACGTTTTCGCGGCGTCCGAGGAAATCGCCGAAGCCCTGACCGGCTATACCGTGGTGGTGACCAAATCCACCGTGCCGGTCGGCACCAGCCGCAAGGTGGAAGAGATCATCCGCAAGAAACGCCCCGACGCCCAGTTCGACATGGCGTCCAACCCCGAATTCCTGCGCGAAGGTTCGGCGCTGGAGGATTTCCGCCGCCCCGACCGCGTGGTGGTGGGCTGCGATACCGAGCGCGCCCGCGAGGTGATGCGGGAGGTCTATCGCCCGCTCTATATCAACGAAACCCCGATCGTCTTCACCAGCCGCGAAACCAGCGAGCTGATCAAATACGCCGCCAACGCCTTTCTCGCCACCAAGATAACCTTCATCAACGAGATGGCCGATATTTGCGAAAAGGTGGGCGGCAACGTCAAGG
>CBHTTW010000047.1:0-12236 GCA_966096025.1 uncultured Alphaproteobacteria bacterium
GGGCCCGGCGACTCTATTCCGTACCCTGATCAATTGCGGAACTTTCCCTGACATTTTCAGGGCTTGAAGCCCTTGGGCGTCTGGCCATCGACCTTCACCGAATTGGCCAGGATCGCCAGCACGCCATATTTGGTGTCCGCCCAGATTCGGACGGGTACGGAGTAATCGCGGCCCGCCACCGCGCTGGGCAGGGTGACGAACCAGGCGTGGATCACCGGGAATTGTTCGTTCTGCTTGAGCACGCGCGGACGAAAGCCAGCGATCTGGCGATAGCGCGCGTCGCATTGCACGCCCTTACCCTGGTAGAGGCCGCTGTCGAGCCGCACATCGACTTCGCGCACCTTGGTGATTTCGATGTCATAGCGGCGGCGGCCGTCAAACACCGGCGCGGTGAGCGCGCAAGGATTGCCTGCTTGCGCCCCAACGCCGCTGAAGATCAGGGTTATCGCGCTCAAGGGATCCAGGGTATTCCTGGTGTCGTCGGGTTTCACTTCAAAACCGGTGGTGGAATAGACCGGATCGGCATAAAGGCGCGGCGGCGCGCCATTTTCATAGGTCAGCGAGACTTCCTGCTTCTTGCCGGCGCGGCCGGTGTAGAAACTGTCATAGAGGCTGGGCATGAAATTCCTGGCGCCCAATTTGCCCGATGAGGTCGCCTGGATTTCCGACTGCCAGAAGGTGTTGATCACCCCGGAGGTCTGCAGGGTCGAGACCGAATGGTACTCGCTGCTGCGCAGGGTGGTATCCAGGGTCATCTCGCCCATGGTGATTCCGCCGGCATAAAGGGTCATGGCAACTTCCAGCCGGGAGCCCGGCTGGCTGGGGCCTTCACCCCCGGCTCCGCCCGCTGCCAGGGCAGGCAGGCTCAATGCTGAGATCAGGACAAGGGAAAGTGCGGGTTTCTTCATGGCGGCCTGACTCAGGGATTCTCAGGAAAGTCCGTAATGTCCCTGATTATATTGGTGCTTTTACGGCAGAGGCTAGGCTCAAACCGTACCCTGACACCAGTCTGGCGCTTGTGGCTTGACCATGGAGCCCGATTTGCCTATGAACCCCGCTCTTTTGCGGGGACAACCCGCTGAAATCCTTGCGAATCGTGAGAACCGCCCATGTCCCGCCGCTGCGAATTGACCGGTAAAGGCACCCAGGTTGGCCATAATGTCAGCCACGCCAACAACAAGACCAAGCGGATTTACCGCCCCAATCTGCAGACGATTGCGCTGGCCAGCGAACTCCTGGGCAACAGCTACAAGCTGCGCATCTCCATGAACGCGCTGCGTTCGGTGGACCGCAATGGCGGCCTGGATCCCTTCATCCTGAAGTCCAAGGACAGCGTGCTGTCGCCCAAGGCTCTGCGCCTGAAGCGCGCCATTGCCAAGAAGGCCGCCGCCAAGGCGGCCTGACCATCGGATAAGAAGGCCGCCTCAAAGGCTGCCTAAAGCGGTCGCCGGTCACCGGCGCGCCCACACCACATGACCTCCGGCCCGGCCGGCGGGAATCCGCCGCTGGAAAAAACGCGCGCCGATTTCGCGCGGACCCAGATCCTCGATTTTTCCAAGGCCTTTGCTCCTGAGCAGCGCCATCATCTCCGGCGGATCGAAATAGGAGCGGAAGGGCTCGCCCAGGGCGGCGACGCGCTCCACCAGCGCCAGCATCAGCTTGCGCTGCTGCAAAGGATACTTTTCCGGCGCTTGCGAATAGTCGAACACGATTTCACTGCCCGCAATGGACGCGGCGAAATCCAAGGTGGTTTGGATGGCGCCCCGCGTCAGATAGGGCACCACACCAAGCCAGACAAAAAAGGCGGGCGCGCCTGCGTCAAACCCGGCCAAGGCCAGCCCCTCGGCAAGGCTCTGCTGTTCGAAATCCACCGCGGCAAACCGCAGGCCTGGGGGCGAAGGCACATTCATCTCCGCGATCCGCTGGCGTTTCCATGCCTGGGTGGCGGGATGATCGACTTCGAACACCATGACATCCGGATTGCGCAGCGCCGTCGTATCCAGCCCCGCGCCCAGCACCACCACCTGGCGCACACCGCGCGCCATCGCCTGGACAAGTTGCTCCTGCGCAAAACGGCTGCGCACCGCCACGAACAAGCGCATATGGCGGTGCCGGGATGTAGCGCGTTCGGCGATCAAGCCTTCCGCGTCCGGACCCAAAATGGATGCGGCAAAGGGATCGGGGAAAATCCGGCCGCCTTCCAGAACTTGATGGACGGCGCGATGGACCGCCACGCCAAGCGCCGTGCGGCTGGGAGCGTTCAGCGACATCAGGCCCGTTTGCGACCGCGCACCGGCCTGGCGTCTTCCGCGAACAGATCGGTCAACTGGTCGGTCATGGCGCCGCCCAACTGTTCGGCATCCACGATGGTGACGGCCTTGCGGTAATAACGCGTCACGTCATGGCCGATACCGATGGCGGTCAGTTCCACACTGGAGCGGGTTTCGATTTCCTCGATCACCCGGCGCAGATGCTTTTCCAGATAATTGCCGCTGTTCACCGACAGGGTGGAGTCGTCGACCGGCGCGCCGTCGGAAATCACCATCAGGATTTTGCGCTGCTCGGGACGGGCGATGATGCGGTTATGGGCCCAGGTCAGCGCCTCGCCGTCGATATTCTCCTTCAGCAGGCCTTCGCGCATCATCAGGCCCAGATTGCGCTTGGCCCGCCGCCAGGGCTCGTCGCCCGCCTTGTAGACGATGTGGCGCAGATCGTTGAGGCGGCCCGGGTGCGGCGGCTTGCCGGCCGCCAGCCATTTCTCGCGCGCCTGTCCGCCTTTCCAGGCGCGGGTGGTGAAACCCAGTATCTCGGTCTTGACCCCGACCCGCTCCAGGGTGCGGCCCAGGATATCGGCGCACATGGCGGCCACCATGATGGGCCGCCCGCGCATGGAGCCGGAATTGTCCAACAGCAGGGTCACACAGGTATCGCGGAAGGTGGTGTCCTTCTCGCGCTTGAAGGACAAGGGATACATGGGATCGATGATGATGCGGGGCAGGCGCGAGGCATCGAGCATGCCTTCTTCCAGGTCATACTCCCAATGCCGGTTCTGCTGCGCCATCAGCAAGCGCTGGAGCTTGTTGGCCAGGCGCGACACCACGCCCTGCATGGACGACAATTGCTGGTCCAGGAAACCGCGCAGCCGCGCCAATTCCTCGGCCTCGCACAGATCGGTGGCGGCGATTTCCTCGTCGAATTCGGCGGTAAAAACCTTATAGCCCCAGTCATCCTGATGCGCGAAAGCCCCGTCATTGCGCTGCGGCTTGGCGCCGTCTTCCGGCTCGGTCGCGTCCGACAGATCCTCGGATTGCTCCGAAGCGCTTTCGGCATCGACTTCCTCGCCATCCTCGCCTTCGGCTGCGGATTCGGTGGCCTCGCCTTCCTGCTGGGCGTCCTGGTCTTCGCCCTGGTCATTTTCGCCTTCCGGGCTTTCGCCCTCGGCATTCTCATCCGAGGACTGGTCGGCATCGGTCTGATCGCCCAGCGCCAGATGGTTGAGCATGGTGCGGGTGAGGCGGGCGAAAGCCTTCTGGTCGCGCAAGGCGCTTGCCAGCTTGGCCAGGTCGCCGCCCGCCTTGCCTTCGATAAAGGGGCGCCACAGCTCGACCGCGCCCGCGATGGAAGCGGGCGGCTTCTCACCGGTCAGGCTTTCGCGCACCAACAGGCCCAGCACATCGGCCAGGGGCGCTTCCTCGCGGCCCCGCGCCTTGCCCAGGCCGCGATTGAGCAGCCGCTGTTCCAGGCCGGAGGCGAGATTGGAGGCCACGCCCTTCATCGCCAGGGCGCCGATGGCTTCCACCCGCGCCTGTTCGGCGGCTTCAAAGGCGGCGGCGCCGTCCGGCGAAGCGGGACGGAATTTGCTGTCCACTTTTTCGTCGTGATAGGCCTTGCGCAGGGCATAGGCATCGCCGGTGCCGCGCACCAGCGCGATGTCATGGGCCGACAGATTGCGGTGCGGCGAGGGCAGGCGGGCCTTCAGCCCCTTGAGCGCCGGCGGCTCGCTGGAGAAGGCGACTTCCAGTTCGGGCTCGGCCGCCAGCGAACGCACCGCGACGGAAACGGCCCGCTTAAAAGGCTCGGACGGACTTTCAGGCTTAGCCATCGCGGGCCTTCTTTAATTTGGTCGCGCGGCCGGACGGCTTCGCTGCGCTCGCCTGGCCGACGCTCCGCCGCTTGAAAGGTTCTGAGGGAGATTCGGGCTTGGCCACTGACAACCCTTTTTCCGAATTGGATCACCCGCATAAAGCGGGCGATGCTCGCGGCTACGCGACCAGCACCTTGGCGGCGCTTTCCGGCAATTCCTCACCGAAGCAGCGCTGATAGAACTCGGCCACCGAGGCGCGTTCCAGCTCATCGCACTTGTTGAGGAAGGTGAGGCGGAAGGCGAAACCGATATCGCCGAAGATTTCGGCATTCTGGGCCCAGGTGATCACGGTGCGCGGGCTCATCACGGTGGAAAGATCGCCGGCGACAAAGGCGTTGCGGGTCATGTCGGCCAGCCGCACCATGGCGGAAATGGTCTTCTTGCCTTCGGCCGTGTTGTAGGCAGGCGCCTTGGCCAGCACGATTTCCTCTTCGGCCTCGTGGGTCAGATAGTTCAAGGTGGTGACGATGCTCCAGCGGTCCATCTGGCCTTGGTTGATCTGCTGGGTGCCGTGATACAGGCCGGTGGTGTCGCCAAGGCCGATGGTGTTGGTGGTGGAGAACAGGCGGAACGCCGGATGCGGGTGGATCACCTTGTTCTGGTCGAGCAAGGTGAGGCGGCCCGAAACCTCCAGCACGCGCTGAATCACGAACATCACATCGGGACGTCCGGCGTCATACTCGTCGAACACCAGCGCGACCGGGCGTTGCAAGGCCCAGGGCAGCAAACCTTCGCGGAATTCAGTGACCTGCAAACCATCCTTGAGCACGATGGCGTCCTTGCCGATCAGGTCGATGCGGCTGATATGCGAATCCAGGTTGATGCGGATGCAGGGCCATTTCAGCCGCGCCGCCACCTGTTCGATATGGGTGGATTTGCCGGTGCCGTGATAGCCCTGGACCATCACGCGGCGGTTGTGGGCGAACCCCGCCAGAATGGCCAAGGTGGTGTCGCGGTCGAAACGATAGGCGGGATCGATCTCCGGCACATGCTCATTGGCGCGGCTGAAGGCGGGCACCTTCATCTTGGTCTTGATGCCGAACGTCGTCGCGGCGTCCACTTGCGTGTCCGGTACCAGGCTGGTGTCGAGAGTTTCGGTGTGGGTGCTCATGCTTCTGATCCGGGGGCCGCCGCCACGTCAACGCGGGCGCGGGAAAGCCCGTTTCAGGTGAGAAGCCCGGAGGCGCGCAACACGCCATAGGCCTTGATGACCTGTTTCAGGCGCTCTTCCGCGCCCCGGTCGCCGCCATTCGCGTCGGGGTGAAAACGCTTCACAAGTTCCTTATACCGCGCCTTGATCTCGATCAAGGTGGCGTTGTGCGCCAGCTGCATCGTGTCCATGGCCTTGATCTGAAGCCGCGTCAAATGCCGCTCCGGGCGCCTTACCGCGGTTTCGCCGTCCTCTGCAAACATCGCATGGCTGTCATTCACGCCGCCCAGCGGGGTCTGGCCCATCCGCGCCTTGGCGGCGCGCTTGCCCAGCGGCCAGGTCGGACGGTGGCCGGTCAGCGCTTCCTCGCGGAACTGCTTGATCTCGGCGTCACCCATATCCTTGAAATAATCCCAGGCCTCGTTATGGGCGCGGGCATGGGCGGCGCAGTACCAGATATATTCCGACAGATTCTTGGGCGACTTGGCGACCCGGCAGTTGCCCGCCTTGATGCAATCGGGCGCCTCGCACATGCGGGTCTCCGGCTCGACCTTGCGGGCCTTGTCCGGCTTGATCCGGATGTCGCTCTTGAAGCGCGAGGCGCGGGGTTGAACCATGGACGGATTATGGGATCGCAAGCGTAAAAAACAAGGAAACGTATCGCTTGACTTTCTCCCTGCCCGGGAGAAGTTCAGGTCATGCAGGTCGCCGCCGCCATCCGGGACAAATTAACCGCCGCTTTCGCGCCTGTCGCGCTGGACGTGCAGGACCAAAGCGCCAGCCATGCCGGTCATGCCGGGGCGACGCGCGGCGACGGCAGCCAGGGCGAAACGCATTTTCACGTCAGGATTGTGTCAGCCGCCTTTGACGGCGTCTCAAGGGTGCAGCGCCAGCGTCTGATCTATGACGCGCTGAAGGACGAACTTGCCGGCCCGGTGCATGCGCTGTCCGTGTCCGCGCTTGCCCCGGCGGAAATTCAGAAACTTCCTACTTGATTTATGGTCGCGCGGCTGGGCGCTACGCGCCCGATTAATTCCGGGCGCCTGCGGCGCCGGAGGCCATCGCTTCGCTCGGCTGGCCGTCGCTCCGGGGCGGCACAATCCGAAGCGCCGTGATCTGGTTGCGCTGGCGGCGCATGATCTCGAACGTGTAACCGAAAAAGGCGAAGCGCTGGCCCGGGTCCGGAATGGTTCCGGACTGGGAGATCACCAGCCCCGCCACCGTGGTGGCGTCTTCTTCCGGCAGGGCCCAGTCCAATTCGCGATTGAGGTCGCGCACCGGCACCGTGCCGTCCACCAGATAGGAACCGTCGGGCCTGGAACGCACATGCGGCCGCGATCTGGCGCGATGCTCGTCGGGCAGTTCGCCCAGAATTTCCGACAGGATATCGCCCGGCGTCACCAACCCCATCAGCGCGCCATACTCATCCACCACCAGCGCCAATTGGGTGCGGCGCTGGCGAAAGGCGTCCAGCTGCTCTTCCAGCGCGGTGGTATCGGGCACGAACCAGGGTTCGCTGGCCAGCATGGCGATATCGACCTTGCCGACATCGCCTTTTTCCAGCACCGCCTGGGCCAGATGCTTGACATGCAACACGCCGACGATGTTTTCCGGCGTGTCGCGCCACAGCGGAATGCGGTTATAACCGGCCTTGAGCACCGCCTCGAGCATTTGGGCGGGAGGATCATCGGCGTTGATGGTGAACATCTCGGTCCGATGCACCATCACATCGGACACTTCCATTTCCGCGAAGCGGAAAACGTTATGGATATATTCGGCCGATCCACTCCCCATCTTGCCGTGTTCCGCCGAAACCTCGACCAGCCCCTCGATCTCGGTATCGGTGAGGACGTCGTGATGCGGCGCTTCCTTGACGCCCATCAGGGAAAGGATCGAACGCGACGCGGTATTGAGCAGCCAGTTCAGCGGATAAAAAAGCAGGAACGTGCCGCGCAGCGGGTAGGCGATCCACAGCGCCACCGGCTCGGGCTTGCGGATGGCCAAGGTCTTGGGCACCTGCTCGCCCACCACGATATGCAGCGAGGAGAACAGCAGGAATCCGACCATGAAGGCGGTAAAGTGTTGCGCCGACGCGGACATGTTGAGCGAGGTCAGCGCCGGGCCCAGCAGCGCCTCGACCGTGGGCTCGCCGACCCAGCCCAGGCCCAGCGAGGCCATGGTGATGCCGAGCTGGCAACAGGCGAGATAGGCTTCGATATTGCCCAGTATGTCCTGGACCAGCCGCGCCCCGATCTGCTCCTCCTCGACCAGCGCGTTGATGCGGAATCCCCGCGCTTTCACCAGCGCGAATTCGGCGGCGACAAAGAAGGCATTCGCGGCAAGCAGGAACACCGCCAGCAAAAGATCGATACCGGTGGAACTCATCGTCCGGCGATAATGTCGGCAGGCATGGAATGGGGGCCCGGTGGAAAAAAGCAAGAATAACCGGGAATCGGTCGCCCGTCAGAATAATTTATGACTGACCATTTTATGGGGGGCGATTCTAGGTCAGAACCGATTTCACCGCTTCCAGCGGGACGTCGCGGGTGACGAAGGCTTTTCCCAATCCCTTGAGCAGGATGAAGGTCAGCTGGCCGTCCATCACTTTCTTGTCATGCGCCATATGGCGGATCAATTCGCCGGCGCTGGGACGGGCGCCGGCAATATCGGAAATGGACGAGGGCAGCCCCACCGCCTTGAGATGGGCGATGAAACGTTCCGCGTCCTGGCCGGGGCAAAGTCCCAAATTGACCGACAGGCGGAACGCCAGCGCCATGCCGATGGCGACGCCTTCGCCGTGGATCAGGCGGCCGGAGAATCCGGTGGCGGCCTCCAGCGCATGGCCGAAAGTATGACCCAGATTGAGCAAGGCCCGATCGCCGGTCTCGCGCTCGTCGCGCGCCACGATATCGGCTTTCATCCGGCAGGAATGCGCCACGCACTTGACCATGGCGGCCTCATCGCCGCCCAGCGCCCTGGTGGCGTTTGCTTCCAGCCATTCGAAGAATTGGGCGTCGCCCAGGGCGCCGTACTTCACGACTTCGGCATAGCCGGCCAGCAATTCGCGCTTGGGCAGGGT
The DNA here is from genome assembly GCA_966096025.1 of uncultured Alphaproteobacteria bacterium. Taxonomy (GTDB): domain Bacteria; phylum Pseudomonadota; class Alphaproteobacteria; order Micropepsales; family Micropepsaceae; genus Rhizomicrobium. The sequence continues at coordinate 8,374 of CBHTTW010000047.1, forward strand.
CTTGAGCAATGCCGTGTCGGCGATCACCAGGCGCGGCTGATGGAACAGCCCGATCAAATTCTTGCCTTGCGCGGCGTTGATCGCGGTCTTGCCGCCCACCGATGAATCGACCTGGGCCAAGAGCGTGGTGGGAATTTGCGCGAAGGCGATGCCGCGCTTGAGCACACCGGCGGCAAAACCGGTGAGATCGCCGATCACCCCGCCGCCCAAGGCGATCACCAGGCCCTTGCGGTCGATCTCCATATCCAGCAGCGCGCCGGACAGTCTTTCCAGCCCGGCGAAACTTTTGCTCGATTCCCCCGGCGGCATCACAATGGCGCGGGCATCGATCCCCACGCCGCGCAAATTCTCCAACAGGTGCGGGAGATGAAGCTCGGCGACATGGCTGTCGCTCACCACCGGCACCACACCTTTGGCGAGCGGTTTCAACAAGGACCCGGCCTGCGCCAAAAGTCCGGCCCCGACATGAATGTCATAGGCGCGGCTGTCCAGCCCAACGGATATGGTCTCGCTCATAGCGCTTCGCATAGCTTATGAGCGGCCAGCGCCGCAACGATCTTGTCCACCAGCACGGTATGCGGCTCGTCGCCGGAATCTAGCACCATGTCGGCCAGGGCGTAGATCGGCTCGCGCACAAGCAGCAGTTTTTCCAAGGTGCCGCGCATATCGCCGGTGTTGAGCAGGGGCCGCGTCGGTTCATGCTCCTGGCGCTTGCGCACCCGGCCCAACAGGATTTCGACCGGGGCCCTGAGCCAGATGGAATAGGCCTGCATCTTCATGGCGGCGCGGGTGTTGTCATCCATCCAGGCGCCGCCGCCGGTGGCCAGGATCATGACCTTGTCGTGCAGCAGGCGGGCTATGACATTGCGTTCCAGGCGGCGGAACTCGGATTCGCCGTATTTGGCGAAAATATCCGCCACGCTCATCCCTGCGGCTTCCTCGATCTCATGATCGGCATCGGCGAAGGGGACATCCAGGCGCGTGGCCAGGCGTTTGCCGATGGAGGTTTTGCCCGCCCCCATCATCCCCACCAACGCCACGGTCTTGGTCAAACGCATGCCACCCCGATACAGCCATGGTACATTTCTGTCCATGACTCGCGCCAAGCCGAAATCATCCGGCCGCCATACCGGATCGCCTCACCTGATCGAGACTTTTCTCGACATGATGAGCGCGGAACGCGGCGCGGGCGCCAACACCCTGGCCGCCTACCGCCGCGATCTGGTGGATTTCGCAGGCCATGTTGACCCCGCCAAAGCCGGCCGCGAGCAGGTCATGGCCTTCCTTGCCGGACTGTCGACGTCCGGCATGGCGGCTTCGACCCAGGCCCGCAAACTTTCGGCGCTGCGCCAGTTTTACGGCTTTCTTTATGCGGAAGGCATCCGCGGCGACGATCCCACCCAGACCATCGCCGCGCCCCAGGCACGCCGTCCCTTGCCCAAAATTCTTTCCGGCGAAGACCTGGAGGCGATGCTGCAAGTGGCGGCGCAGGATGTTTCGCCCCAGGGCCTGCGGCTCAGCGTTATCGTCGAGATGCTGTATGGCGGCGGTTTGCGGGTTTCCGAACTGGCGGGCCTGCGTTTGGCGGCGGTGGCGGGCAAGGGCGAATTCATCCGGGTCACCGGCAAGGGCCAGAAAGAACGGCTGTCGCCGCTCAGTCCGTCGGCCCGCGCCGCCCTGGATGCCTATCTGGCGGTACGCGAATCTTTTGTGCCGGAGCATGACAAGAACAACCGCTATCTCTTTGCTTCGCGCGGGGCGGAAGGCTTTCTCACCCGGCGGCGCTTTCATCAGCTGTTGAAGGCGCTGGCGGTCAAATGCGGCATCGATCCCGCCAAGGTATCGCCGCATGTGCTGCGCCACGCCTTTGCCACCCATCTGGTGGAAGGCGGGGCGGACTTGCGCAGTGTCCAGACCCTCTTGGGCCATGCCGACATCGCCACCACCCAGATTTACACCCATGTGGCGCGGGATCATTTGACCCGGGTGGTGCGGGCAGCCCATCCGCTGGGGACAGGCAAATCCGCCAAGAAATCCATTTAAGCCATTGTTATATAATGGTTCTTTAGACGTTTCCTTTCCGCGAAACCTGTGCCATTTTGCCCGTCCCGAACCGGTTGAGTCATGCACTATCTGGAATTTGAGCGTCCCATTGCCGAGTTGGAAGGCAAGATCGTCGAGCTGCGAAAGCTCGCCGAGGTCGATCCCAATATGGATATCGGCGCCGAAGTCGAACGGCTGGAGAGCCGCGCCGGCACCTTGGTGGCCGACACCTATGCCCGGCTGACCGCCTGGCAAAAGGTCCAGGTCGCCCGCCACCCCGAACGTCCGCACTTTCTGGATTATGCCCGCCGCATTCTGGAGGACTTCACGCCGCTGGCGGGAGACCGCAGCTTTGGCGAGGACCAGGCGGTTGTGGCGGGCCTGGCCCGCTTTCGCGGCCGCCCCATTGCCTTTATCGGCCAGGAAAAGGGCAACGACACCCAAAGCCGGGTGAAACACAATTTCGGCATGGCGATGCCGGAAGGCTATCGCAAGGCGGTGCGCATTTTCGACCTGGCCGATCAATTCGGCCTGCCGGTCTTGAGCTTTTGCGACACGTCCGGCGCCTATCCCGGCGTCTCCGCCGAGGAACGCGGCCAGGCCGAAGCCATTGCCCGCTCCATTCAGGCGGGCCTGAATGTCCGCACGCCCTTCATCGCCACCATCATCGGCGAAGGCATGTCCGGCGGCGCCATCGCCATCGCCGCGGCTTCCCGCGTCTATATGCTGGAGCATGCGATCTATTCGGTGATCTCGCCGGAAGGCTGCGCCTCCATCCTGTGGCGCAGCGCCGACAAGGCGCAGGAAGCGGCCAACGCGCTCAAGATCACCGCCCAGGACCTGCATCAGCTGCGCGTGATCGACGCCATTGTGCCCGAACCCATGGGCGGAGCGCATCGTGCGCCGCTGCACGCCATCGACGCGGTGGCGGATCAGATCGCGGCGGGCCTCAAGGAAATGGATGGCATTTCGGGTGAGGAACTGCTGCGGCAACGCCGTGCTAAGTTCCTGGCCATGGGGCGAAACTTGTAAGACGCCTCCAAACAAAAAGGCCCGGAGCGATCCGGGCCTTTTGCTTTTCTGCCGCTTTGATCAGCGCGCCATGGACAGGCTGCCGTTCGGCACCCAGCCCTTATTGTCGACCTCGTCGGTGACTTCACGCCAGGCGCCATCGGTATTGCCGGTGGGATAAAGGATCATGCCGGGCTCCAGATCGCGCACCACCTTGCCCTTCACATCGGGGGTGGAGCGCATCACGCCGGGACGCGACATGGTGACGGTGCGTTGCGGCGCATCGCCCTTGGCGTCGGTCGACAATCCGCCCATGTCCGTGACCAGTTTGGTATAGGCGTCGATATAGGCGAGGGTGACGACCTGGCCGATGGCGGTGCTCGCATAACTGGAAGCACCGGCGGCGCCGAAAGCGCCCACGCCGAAGCCGCCAAAGCCGCCGCCGAAGCCGACATCGGTCTTGGAGCCATGGCCCTGGGCCATCGCCTGCTGCTCGCTGGTGCGCACATTGGTGACGGTCAAAAGCACATCCGCCGTCTTGGACGAGATATTGATGTTGGCGACGATGGCGCCGGCAAAGCCGCCCATGAAGCCGCCCAGCAGGCCGCCGATATTGGTGCCGCTGGCATTGCCGTTCTTGGACACGATGTCGGGAACCAGGATGTAATCCGCGGCGCGGACCTGGCCGCCGCCGATATTGGAGCCGCCCTGCAGCGCGCCGCCGGCCGCCAAGGCGCGTTCCTGCTGCGCCATCTCAAAACCCTTGCCGCGATCCACCAGGGTGAAGCAGCCGGATTGGCGCACGAAAA
>CBHTTW010000048.1:0-12179 GCA_966096025.1 uncultured Alphaproteobacteria bacterium
TGCCGTCATCTAACAAAAAAGCGTGGACGTTGCCGCCCATCGATTGCCCCATGCCGACGGCAAACCGCATAAGGAAAGCGACCGGCTCGGGGGCCATGACCCCTACTCCGCCTCCAAGGCGGCTTGCGAGATCCTGATTGCTTCCTATCGCGACAGCTTTTTTGCGCCCCGCAACATTGCGCTGGCCAGCGCCCGCGCCGGCAATGTCGTGGGCGGCGGCGACTGGGCGGCCGACCGGCTGGTGCCCGACCTTTGGCGCGCGCGCAAAGCGGGCAGAAAGGTCGAGTTGCGCTACCCCGCCGCGGTGCGCCCCTGGCAGCATGTTCTGGAGCCACTGTCGGGCTATCTGATTCTGGCGCAAGCCGCCGCAGCCGGAGGCAGTTATCCTCATGCGGTCAATTTCGGCCCCAAAGACCCGCCCAGCACGGTGGGCGAGTTCGCCGATCGGTTTTTCGCGGCCTATGGCGACTCTGCGGGTTGGGCGCAGGCTCCCGGCCGGCACCCGCCGGAAACTCACTTGTTGCGGATCGACGCGTCCTTTGCCGCCGCGTCGCTGGGTTGGCGACCACAGCTCGATGATCGCGCGACCATCGACTGGACGGCCGCCTGGTACGCCGCCTACGACCGCGGCGAAGACATCAAAAAGGTCACGCAGGACCAACTGGAGCGCTTCGCCGCTCGTTTAGAAGGTGCTGCCGCATGAGCCTGCCCTATTGCCGTTTTTGCCGGTCGCCCCTTGCGACCAGTTTGGTCGATTTGGGGTATCAGCCCTTATCGAACAGCTATCTCGCGGCCGAAGCGTGGGACCGGCCGGAGCCGATGTACCCCCTGCATGCACGGGTCTGCGAATCCTGCTGGCTGGTTCAGGTCGACGATGCGGGTCCGCCTTCGGACATTTTCACCGCCGACTACGCCTACTATTCCTCCTATGCCACCAGCTGGGTGGAGCATGCCGGCCGCTATGCGGAAAAAATGGGGGCCCGTTTCGGCCTCACGGCGCAGAGCCTGGTGGCGGAAGTCGCCAGCAACGATGGTTATTTGCTGCAGCACTTTGTCAAAGCCAATATTCCTGTCCTGGGCATTGAACCCGCGGCTGGTTGCGCGGCGGCGGCGCGCGACAAGGGCGTACGCAGCGAAGTGATGTTCTTCGGCCGCGAAAGCGCACAACAGATGGTTGAAAAATACGGACATGCCGACCTTATCGCCGCCAACAATGTTCTGGCGCATGTGCCCGATCTCAACGATTTCGTCTCCGGTTTCGCGCATCTCTTGAACCCGGACGGCGTGGCGACTTTCGAATTCCCTCACCTTCTCAGGCTGATGGCCGGAAATCAGTTTGATACCATCTATCATGAGCATTTTTCCTATCTGTCTTTGCTGGCGGTGGAAAAAATCTTCGCTGCCAACGGTCTCAGAGTGTTCGATGTGGAGGAATTGCCCACCCATGGCGGATCGCTGCGGATCTATGCCGAACGGTCCAGCGGCCGACGAGCCGAAGAGGCCGGCGTGGCGCAGGTCCGCGGCGCGGAACATCTCGCCGGCTTGGACAGGGTGGCGGCCTATACCGCTTTCGCGTCGCGGGTGGAAAATGTGCGCAGCCGCGCCCGCGACTTCCTCGATACGGCCAACCGCGAAGGCAAGACGGTGGTCGCCTATGGCGCGGCCGCCAAGGGCAACACACTGCTCAACTATTGCGGCATAGGCCCCAACCGCGTCGCTTATGTGGTGGACCGCAATCCTCACAAGCAGAAAAAAATGATGCCCGGGAGCCATATACCGATCCTGGATCCTGCCGAGATCGCGCGTACCAAACCCGACTATGTCCTCATCCTGCCCTGGAATTTGAAGGATGAAATCATCGCCCAAATGGCCGATGCGCGCGATTGGGGCGCCCGGTTCGTGGTCTTCATTCCCGAGCCGGCAATTCTGCCATGAAATTTCTGCCGCAAACGCTTGCCGGCCTGGTGCTGATTGAAACCCAGCCCCAGGCGGACTCGCGCGGGGCTTTCGTGCGGTTGTCATGCGCGGAAAGTTTCGCCGCCAACGGCCTGGCGGGCAATTTCCGCCAGACCAGCCTTTCCTCAAATAGCCTGCGCGGCACCCTGCGCGGCCTTCACTTCCAGGCCGCGGGGCATCCGGAAACCAAGCTTGTGCATTGCGTGGAAGGCGAAGTGTTCGACGCGGTGGTGGATCTGCGCCCGGGCTCCGCCACCTACGGCCGCTGGCAAGGCTTCACGCTCAGCGCCGAAAACGGACTGGGCCTATATATCCCCCCCTTCCTGGCCCACGGCTTCCTCACCCTGCGGGACAATTCCAGATTGCTGTACCAGATGGATGCCGATTTCCTGGCGCATGCGGCCCGTGGTGTGCGCTGGGATGATCCCGATCTGGCCATTTCTTGGCCCTTCACCCCAAAGGTGATCAGCGATCGTGACCGCGGACTGCCGCGCCTTTCCGAGCTGCCGCCCGGCGACCTTGCGCGATGACGCCGCGCAAAATCCTTGTCACCGGCGCAAGCGGCTATTTGGGCCGCCGCATCGTCGCGGCGCTGGCCGGCAAGGCGGACGTGACCATACTGGGCCGCCGCCCGCTGGAAGGCGCCCCTTCCCTTGTCTGCGATCTGTCGGATGAGGCCGCCGTGACCGAGGCGGTCAAGACGGCGCGGCCGACGCACCTGATTCACGCCGCCTGGTATGTCGAACACGGCAAATTCTGGACCGCGCCGGAGAACCGCGATTGGGTGGGCTATTCCTTGGGGCTTTTGCGCGTCTTCCGGGAGAATGGCGGGACCTATGCCCTGGGCCTGGGCTCTTGCGTGGAATACGGGCCGCAAGATGGCTTGCTGCAAGAGGATTATTCGCCCATCGCGCCCACCACGCTCTACGGCCAGTGCAAGGACGCTTTCCGCCGTGCCGCGGACGTCTATGCGCAGGAGAGCGGCCTGGCATTTGCCTGGGCCCGCATCTTCTTTCCCATCGGCCTCGACGAGCCTGCCGAGCGCCTGGTCGCCTCGGTGGCGCGCCGCCTGGCCCAGGGCGCCGATGCGCCCTGCTCCGAAGGCACGGCCATTCGCGACTTCATCGACGTGCGCGATGCGGGTGCGGCGGTCGCCGCCATCCTGCTGGCTGGAAGCCACGGCGTCCACAATGTGGGCTCCGGGCGAGGCGCCACCATCGCCGGTGTCGCCCGACGCCTGGGCGAGCTGGCCGGGCACCCCAAAAAGGTCCTGATTGGCGCCTTGCCCAGCCGGGGCGGAGAGCCGCCGTCACTGGTGGCGGATGTCTCCAAACTGGCCGCGACCGGATTCTCACCCGGTTTCACGCTGGACCAGACCCTTCAGGACGCTCTTGCCTGGTGGCGGGACCATCCCTAAGGAACAGCATGGCCCAAGACAAAGAATTGTGCCCGATATGCCATGGCGCCGACAGTCTCCCGGTGTTTCACCAGGACAGGGCGCCCGTATCGCAAAACCGTCTGTTCCGCACCCCGGCTGACGCCCGCGCCTGTGGCTTGGGGACGCTTGATTTTCGGCGCTGCGCCGCCTGCGGCTTTGTCTGGAATAGGGCTTTTGACGGCGGGCTGCTGTCCTATGCCGAGGATTATGAGAACAACCAAAGCCTGTCGCCGGCCTTCTCGGCCCATATGGACGAGATGGGCCGCCGGGTGATGGCGGACTGCGGCGGGGATCAATTGGATATCCTCGAAGTCGGTTGCGGTCAGGGCGTGTTCCTGCGCCGGCTGGCGGCGCTGGCGGGCGGACAAGCCGACAGCATTGCCGGCTTCGACCCCGCATGGCGGGGGCCCGAACGCCAAGACGGCGTGCGTTTCCACCGCGACTATTTCACGGCACAGACGGTCGCGGCCCTCGAACGTCCCCCGACCCGGCTGGTGTCGCGCCACACCATCGAACATGTTCCGGATCCGCTGAGTTTTTTATCCGCCATGCGCGGCGCCATCGGCGCGCGGCACGCCCGGCTGTTCATCGAGACGCCCTGCGTGGAATGGATACTCACCAACAACATGTTCCAGGATTTCTTTTTTGAGCATTGTTCACTGTTCACCGCGCAGTCCCTGGCCGCCGCGCTGGACAAGAGCGGTTTCGCGGTTGATTCCATCAGTCACGTTTTCGGCGGCCAATATCTGTGGGCCGAGGCCCATACCAAATCCGATATCCGTGCCGCACTGGGTGAGGGAACGGTGCGGCGCTGGCGCGGCAGGCTGTCCGGTATCAAGGCCGGACTTGGCGCGGGCAAGCTGGCGCTATGGGGCGCGGGAGCAAAAGGGGTGACATTCAGCCTGCAATGCGACCCCAAAGGCGAGTTTTTGGATTGCGTGATCGACATCAACCCCGCCAAGCAGGGTTACTTCCTGCCGGTGAGCGCCTATCCCATTGTTTCCATGACCGACGCCTATGCCCGCGGGGTAAGGGGCGCGCTGGTGATGAACGAAGTCTATTTCGGCGAAATCGCGGCCGCCGTGCAGGCCCAGAACCTGGCCATCGCGCTGTTCAGCTTTGAGCGCGAACATGCCGCGCTCATCAGCTGATTTTCTATTTTAAAACCAGCACCGCCTTGTCGGGCGCCGAGGTTGCGTAGCGGATGGTTTCGCCTGTGTCACTCTCGGTGTGAACCGACAGGGTACGCGAACCATACTCTCCCGGTTGGCAGACTTCGTAATTTATGCCGCGGAAGGGCCGCGCGCCCTTGATGCTGAACGTCTCGTGGCGCGGAAGCTGCGACAGAAAACGGGCTTGGTAACGGCCGCGGATCTCGACTTCGGAGAACGAAGCCGGCGGCACCAGTTGCGAGACCGCCGAATCCTTGACCGCGAGAAAGCGCAACTGTCCGCCGATTTCGCGGTCCACCACGCGGAAGCCGTGCCTGTTCAATATATGCTCGAGCGAAACCGGCGTATAGGAATCGAGATGGAGCATGAACAAATGGGTCATGAGCAGAAACTCGGTGTCGGCATTCGGAACCGTGATTCCCAGCATCGCTCCCGGCCTCATATAGCGCGCGCAAAGCGACAGAAGGCGATTGGGATCGTAGTGATGCTCCAGTGAATGATTGCTGACCACAAGATCAGCGGCGGACAAAGCCTGTCGCGTGGCGGCGTCATCCACCGCGAAGTCCGCCACGACATCAACGCCCGCGGCGCGGGCCCGGGCCGCAGAATCCGGGGACGGTTCAAAACCGCGGGCGCGGTAACCCGATTTAATGAAGGGCTTGAGAAAATCACCCGCTCCCGTTCCCACCTCGATCACGCAGCCCCCGCGGGGCAATTGGGGCGCGAAAGTGGCGAAGGACCGCTGCATGTCCGCGAGCGTGAAGCTGTCGACTTTTTCCTTTTCCGGATTTCTTTGGGCGCCTCGCAAGGGCGAAATTGCCGCCCGGACGATCGGCAATAGCGGTCCCAGCGAATTCTTCACCGAAGCGCGCAAGCCGGGAGTTTCCGGCGCTCGCGCGATGCGTCCCCATTGGGTGCGGTAATAGTTCGAAAACCACACCTCTTCGGGAACCGAGGAAAACCAGTAGTGATCGAAGCGGGGGGCATAGGAATAAACCACGGGACCGTTGACGACCAGATCGACCTTGCCGCCGTCTCCCAAGGGACAAGGCCGCGAAACCGCTGTGAGCGCCATCTCCCGTACGACGGAAAAATCGCTGTTGCCGGTAACTCGCAAGCAAACCATCTCAGCTATCCTGCAACGCGCCCAACTCGAAAGCGCGCAATATCTTGTCGTTTGTCCTGGGATAGGTGGCTTCCGGCAGCTGCGCCGCCTTGAACACCCGGTACGGAAGATTGGACATCATTGGATGATAGGCCGCGATCATCTGAAGGCGCGGCTGCGTCGTCGTGCGCGAACCGCAATGAAACAAGGCGCTGGTGTCGATCAAGAGCACGGAACCGGCATCGCCGGTGAATTCCACGATCTCCTCTTCGGCAAGGCCGAACTGGCGAAACTGCTCGTCGGTGAAATAGCCGGGATAGTTGCGATAGCCCCGCGCGGAGGAATGCGGCTTGGGCAGAAGCTTGGACGGACCGGCCGCGGAATCCACAGGGTGCGCCAGCAGAAATATTTTCATCTGGCGCATTTGCTCATTGTCTCGATGCCAGCCTTGGCTGCCGATCATCAGGTGCGCAGTTCCCGGCGGCGTGAAAAAAAGGCTGATATAGGATAAGATGGGCACCTCACCGAGATAGCGTGCGGCCGCCTGCAGCAGGACGGGCAAGGTGACGAAATCCAGGATCGGGTTGGGGCGGACCTCCTTGTCGTCAAACAGATCCAGCCAATAGCGTTTGGATTTTCCCGTCCGCATGGCGGCGACGTCTTCCGCGGACTTCTGCGCCACCGGCGCGCCGAGAGTGCGGCAATAATCGACCACCGCGGGATCGCCGCCAAGCGCCGCCACGCTGGTAAAATAATATCCCCTGCTGTCCAGCGCGGCCGCGATCTCCCGCGCCAGAGGCGTGGACGGCATGCGGGCCGCCAATGCGCGGCGGCGGCGGATACGCGCGCCATGGGTCAGCGTCACCTGCAAGCGATGAAGACGGCGGGTCAGATAGCCGACCTCCCCGAAATAACGTTCGCGCAAATCACGGGCCGCCGTCAGTATCGGACGAATTATCCCCCATCCGGCGACATCTGGCATGGCTGCAGTCATTGTTCCAAGAACCCTTTCAACCCCGCCACCAGGGCATGATTGGCGTCTTCCTTTCCCACACTTACCCGCAAGCTTCCCCCAAGGCCATAGGCCGACATGGGACGGACGATGACACCCCGCTTCAGCAGGCTGTCGTAAGCCGCCCCGGCCTGATTTTGTCCCGGCAGATGAATGAGCAGGAAATTGGCGGCGCTCGGCGTCACCGCGATGCCGAGAGCGGCGATCTGTGCCGCCAGCCAGGATCGCCACAAGTCATTATGCGCCCTGCCCGCGCCGGCAAAGCCATCATCATCCAGCGCGGCCAAGGCTGCGGTCTGCACCAGGGCGCCCACATTGAAGGGATAACGGATTCGATTCACCGCTTCCGCGATCGCCCGAGGAAAATAGCCCCAACCGGCCCGCAAGGCCGCCAGGCCGTAAATCTTGGAGAAAGTCCGGGTGACGACGATATTTTCCGCCGATCGGGCAAGCTCCAGCCCGCTTTCCCAGGGCAAGGCCGCATACTCGGCATAGGCCTCGTCCAAAAGAAGAATCACGTTCGGGGGCAGGCCGGCGTGAAGCCGCCGGACCTCGGCGCCGGATAGGAAGGTGCCGGTGGGATTGTTGGGATTGGCCAGGAAAACAAGCCGCGTGCGCGGCGTCACACAGGCCAGCATCGCATCGACCTGCGCCGTGAAATCTTGTTCCGGCGCAAACACTGGCACCCCCCCGTTCGACCGGACCACGATTTCGAACTCAGAGAAAGCGTATCGGGAAATGACCGCTTCGTCGCCGGTATCCAGAAAGCCTTGCGCCACCAGCCCGATCACCTCGTTGGAGCCATTGCCGCAAAGTATGCGCTCCGGCTCCAGCGCGAAGTGCCGCGCCAATCCGCTACGCAAGGCCGAGCAGGCGCCATCGGGGTAAAGGTGAAAATCGCCGGCGCGGGCGATCGCCGCCAGCGCCGCGGGACTGGCGCCCAGAGGCGACTCATTGGACGACAGCTTGAACACCTGCGCCGCGCCCGGGGCCTTGCTGACTCCCGGAACATAAGGGGCGATGTCCAATATACCGGAACGTGGCCGAGGCGATGTCATGTCAACCAAGAGCGCCAATACGGCGGAACAGGGCGCTACTGGCTTCTAACTCGGCGAAAGTACCGCTGGATTCCAGCCTCCCATCCTCCAAAAGATAAATGCGGTCGGCGTCTTTTACGGTATTGAGGCGGTGTGCGATGACAATAATGGTTTTCTTGCCGTAGATGTTGCGCAGCGTTTCGGTGATTTCCCGCTCGGTCGCGGAATCCAGCGCCGAAGTGGCTTCGTCAAGCACCAGGATCGGCGCATTTCTGTAGAGCGCGCGCGCGATGGCGATGCGTTGGCGCTGCCCGCCGGACACTGCCACGCCGCGCTCGCCGACATTGGTATCAATACCATCGGGCAGAGTTGCGACCAGGGGAGCCAGGGCCGCCGTTTCTAGGGCCCGCAGGACCGCATCATTGTCGACCTCATGCGCCGGCACGCCATAGGCAATGTTGGCCCGGATGGTGTCATCCAGCAAAAAAACACTTTGTGGGACATAGCCTATCAAGGATTGCCAGCCGCGCAGGTCGCCTTGCACATCGAAGCCATCGACCAGTACCTGCCCGGAATCCGGCGGGATCAGGCCGCAGAGTATATCGATGATGGTGCTCTTGCCCGCGCCGGAAGGACCGACAATGCCGACCATTTCACCCTTGCGGATCGCAAAGCCGATATCGTCAAGAGCGGGACGGGCCTTGCCGGGATAGGTGAAGCTTATACCGCGGAATTCCATCTCGTGACTGAAGGCAATGGCCCGCGCCAGCCCCGGCGCCTCCAGCGCGGGTTTGCGCGACAGTATCTCGACCACGCCATCCATCGAAGCCCGGATATGGTTGAGAATCTGCGCGCCATTGATGACCCGGTTGATCGAAGGGATCAGGCGTACGGCCGCCACGGCGAGCAGCCCCAGGACCGTGAGAATTTCGCCGGCGCTGGAGGAACCCACGAAATACATCACCATCACGATAACCCCGGCCAGAACGCCGGTTTCGAAATAAACGCGCGTGCCCTGTTGAATGGTGACCGAGGTTTGCGAGGCCAGCGCGTAGCGGCGCCACGAGGCCGCCACCTTGGAGACGAAGAAGTTTTCGCTTCCCACCAGCCGGGCGTAACGCACATCTCCCAGGCTCTGCAACACCCACCTGTTCACCACCGCCTGTTCGGCGCGCATGTGCTGACCGGCCTCGGCAAGCTGGCGATTGGTGCGCCGGTAGGCAAAATAGGCGCCGAGAGCCAGCAGAATGATGAGGGGAATCATCAGCACCGGATTCACCACGATCAGCCCGAGAAGGACGGTTCCGGCGGTGAAACTCTCCGACAGGATGGTGAAAAAGGTCACCAGAGACTGCATCGCCGCCCGGTCAACATCGGAGGTGCTCAGCCGCGCGAAAACCGAACTGTTGACCCGGATCTGATCCAGATAGGGCAGGTGCAGGATACGATCCAGAACCCGGGCGCCAAGTTCGGTGGCAAACTCGCTGCACAGGGCGCGCATGCGGCGATTGGACCAAGTCGAAAGCACGGCGCGAAGCGCCAACAGCAACAGCAACAGACCGCCGAAGCAAAGCAGGAAGGTGGGGGTGTCCGACGCTCCGCTGGCCCGATAGGCCCAGCGCAACACCCGGCTACGCTGGATCAAGGCGGGATCGTTGACAAGGGCGACCAGAGGCACAATCAGGCCTAGCACCATCACTTCAAAAAAATTGCTGACGCATTGCAAGGCGAGTTGAAGCAACGCTTGACAGCGGCGGCGTGGCGACATCACGCGCCAAATGGCGAAACTATGGGTCAGTTTGACGGCCGGCTTCAGGACTTCACCTGTATGGATCGGGCGGTGAGATGCGACAGGATATCCTTGCCCTGCCGCACCAGCGTTTCAACGCTGTAATTCTCTTGCACGAGCTCATGCAGGCTATCGCCCAGCTGGGAGCGTTGCCCGGGATCGCGCAGGAGGCGAAGAATGGCATTGGAGAAATCGCCAGGGGTATCCGCCAGAATGATGTCGGCCCCGTCTGTGACGGGGATGCCTTCCGCCCCAAGCACCGTGGAAACCACCGCCTTGCGGCACGCGCCCGCCTCGAGAATCTTGAACCGCGTGCCGGATTCAAATTTCAAGGGCACCAGGACGACGTCGACATGGAACAGATACGGCAACACCGAGGGAAGACGGCCGGTGACGGTGACATGCGGACTTTGCGCATCCGCCATGGTCAGTTCCGAGTTCTTGCCGACGATATAGAAGTGCACATTCGGCACTTCGGCCCGCACCAGCGGCAGAACCTCCTCCAAAACCCATCGCGCGGCGCGATCCATGGGGCTGTTCACATGCCCGAAGGTGCCGGCCAGGTAAATGCTGGGATTTTTCAGCTTCTCCGCCGCCGCAGGCACGGCCGCATAGGTCGCCAAATCGATGACATTGGAGAACACATGCACGCACGACGGATCCTGGGCTATGTCGCGATAATATTCCGCGTCGACCTCGGATACCGCCAATGTGGCCTCGCAAAGATTGGTCCAGCTGCGTTCTTCGGCCTCCTTCGTCCGCCCCCGCCGCTCAATCTCGGCGCGCCGGAAGGGATCGCGCTCAACATCCAACTCCCGCAGAAGAAAACGGGACCAAACACTGTCGGTATCGCAAACCATCTTGATATCCGGCCGCCGCGCCTTGATCGCCTTGATCAACGGCCAGGAAATATTGCCGTAACCGAACCACAGGACATCCATCTTCTCGGCATCGAACAGCTTGATGAGAAAATCGGCGTCCTCCTGCGGCCGCAAATAGCGGTAATAGAGCTTTTGGACGTTGCGCAGCACAAAATTCTCGCTTAAGGCCGCGGAAGGCGAATAGCAAAACTGCCGGGCGAAGTTAGCGAAAAACGTTGCCGCTTGCGGTCCGCCTATCAACTTTTCGCGCAATCGCGACACGATCCACACATCACCCAGTCGCGCGAGCGCTTTGATGGTGTTTTCGATACGGAGCTCCGGGCCACCCGCCGGAGGATGCTCAAGAACCGGCGTCGTAAAAAGCACTTTCATGTTGCCGAGCGCAGTATCTTTTTCGGCGCCTTGCCCACCGATTCCGCCATCAACCGCACGACGTCGCCCATGCCATGCTGCGCCACCCACCCAAGCTCGGCTTTGGCGCGCGCGGGATTGCCGGCGCTGTAGGATATTTCCGAAGCGCGAAACAGGCTTGCGTCGGTTCGAACATGGTCCCGCCAATCCAGGTCAAATTGCGCGAAAGCCGCCGCCGTGAATTCTTCCAGCGTACAAGTCTGGCCCGTTGCGACCACATAATCGCTCGGCCGGACTTGCTGCAACATTCGCCACATGGCGTCCACATAGTCCGGCGCCCAGCCCCAATCGCGCGCAATGGCGAGATTGCCCAACGTCAGGACCTCGCGAGAGCCCGCATGGATTCGCGCCGCCGCCGCAATGATCTTCATGGTGACAAACCGCGCCGGACGCAGGGGCGATTCATGGTTGAACAGAATGCCGGAACAGGCAAAGAGGCCATAGGCACGGCGATAGGTATCGACAGCCCAGAAACTGGCGGCCTTGGCGGTGGCATAGGGACTCATCGGGTGGAAGGCGGTTTCCTCGTCGGCGGTCCGCCCGCCGGTATCACCGAACATTTCCGAAGATGCCGCATTATAAAAGCGAATGTCGCGGCCGAGATATCGCAGGCATTCCAGGAGATTGACGGTGCCCGCAGTGACGCTGTTGAAAGTCTCAAGCGGTTGATCGAACGAAAGGCTCACCGAGCTCTGACCCGAGAGATTGTAAACCTCATCGGGCCGCACCTCCTGAAGGACCGAAAGCACGCTGCGGAAGTCGGTCGTCTGCATCGAGCGCAAGACGACTTTGTCGCGAATGCCGAGCCTTTCGAGCCCGGCAAAATTGTTGCTGCCGCAGTCGCGCGAAGTGGCGAAGACGGTGTAGCCCTGCTTGAGCAGCAGGGCGGCGAGATAGGCACCATCCTGTCCGGACGCACCACAGATTAAGGCACGATGCGTCACATCAAACCTCGCGCACCAGATTGGATTGATGCTGCATCTCCGGAGCGGCGGCGGTCGCGGTTGCCGCTCGCCCGCTCTTTTTCTTGATGTCGCGCAGGACCTCCCAACCGACCCATGCCGCAATCATCAACGTCGCGGCGACCAGGGCGATGAAGATCGTCAAAAGCGGCCGAGGAGGAGAAGATGTATTCACGGAAGGCGGATCAACGACGACGGCGGCGTACGGCAGGTTGTCGCCGATCATCATCAATTGCTTTTCCTGCTGCGACAAAAGCTGGATCAACGCTTCGCGCTGCTCGGTCACCGTGACTGTTGCAAGCTCATGGACGAGATGGGCGATCATGACGCGCGTGCGACGCTGGGCCTGCTGGCGCAACAACGCCTCGGCCTGCTCATGAACCGTCGAAAGCAAGGTCTTGGCGAAGTTGGGATCG
>CBHTTW010000049.1:0-12141 GCA_966096025.1 uncultured Alphaproteobacteria bacterium
CCGGTGGCTTCCAGCTCGCTGGCGATCATGAAATTGCCCGCGATCTTGAACAGATTGGCTTTCTCCGGCGCGTCCAGCGCCACGGTGCGCGCGCCGATCTTGTCGAACACCGGCTGCATGGTATTCAAAGCTGCGGCGTCACCGCCGGCCGCCCAGGTCAGCTGGGCCGCTTCCGCCAAGTCGGGGCGGCCGAACACGGGGGACGAGATGTAAGCCAGGCCGGCCGCCTTATGCGCCGCCGCCAATTCCTTGGCGAATTCGACCGAGATGGTGGCGAGATTGACATGGATCAGGCCCTTGGCGGCTTTGGCCAACAGCGGTCCGGCCAGGCCGACTTCGCGCATCACCGCGTCGTTGGACAGCATGGAGAAAACCGCGTCGCCTTGCAGCGCGTCTTCGGGAGTCTTGGCGGCGGTGGCGCCCTTGGCGACCAGCGCCTGCACGGGTTCTTGCGACCGGTTCCACACCGTCACCTGGTGGCCCGCCTTCATCAGGTTGGCGGCGACGTGATGGCCCATGCGGCCAAGCCCGATAAATCCGATCTTCATGACGCGATCCTTGCTGAGTCCGGCTGGCAGAGTCCGCATCGCGGCGTTCCTGTCCAGATGCTTCGAATCATCTTCCGGTTGCACCCGATTGGCCGCCCTGGCGCGACCGCAAGCGGTACAACTTATACGTGCATGGTATTTTCCCGGATGCCAATTCGTTAACCGGTTGTTTACCCCCGTCACCACATTCTTACCACGTTCGTTAATCGTTCTTCTGGACTCCAGCTTTAGGGGGTCAAAAGGTTAATGGATACTAGCCAAGCCCCTCAAATATTTGGGTTTTTGGTTTGACCGGCCACATCATCCCATGTTATCCCATGCTGTCCCAAAGGTCGGTATGACCAGCCAGACCGCGCGCCCCACCGGCAGCGCGAAAGGCCATCCGGGACAAGGGGGTATCAGGCGCGATGACCGGGTTGGTCCAGCCGTTCATTTCGACGGTGCCAGGCTCGCTCGACAGCAAGGGGCGGGTCTGCATTCCCGCGACCCATCGCCATCTCTTGGTCGCGCAGAACACCACCGGCGTCTATGTCTGCCCCAGCTTCATCGATCCCGCCCTGGATGCTTTCGGCCAAGATCTTTTGGATCGCATCAATGCGCGCCTCGCCAATCAAGATCCGTTTTTCTCCGCCAGCTATGACGATGAAGCCACCGCCCTGATCGCGCGCACCCAATCCTTGCCGATCGATGAGAATGGCCGCGTGCGCCTTCCCGATGCGATGATCGCGCATGCCGGGCTGAAAGACAAAATCATCTTTGTCGGCAAGGCGCAGAAATTCCAGATCTGGGACGCCGACCGTTACGCCCCCATCGAGGCCGAAGCCATTGCGCGCGTGAAGGCCAAGATGGAACGCGCCCGCAATGGGGATGCGTCATGAGCGGACACATTCCCGTGATGCTTGCGGAAGTGTTGGAAGCGCTGAGCCCGCGCGACGGCGCCCATTATGTCGACGGCACCTTCGGCGGCGGCGGTTATGCCAGCGCCATTCTGGAAGCCGCCGATTGCCGCGTGCTGGGCATCGACCGCGATCCCGCCGCCATCGCGCGCGGCCAGGCGCTGGTCGAGCGTTTCGGTGGGCGGCTGACTTTGGTGCAAGGCGAATTCTCCCGCATGGAAGAATTCACCCAGGCGACTGACGGCGTCGTGCTGGACCTTGGCGTGTCGTCCTTTCAGTTCGACCAGCCGGCGCGGGGTTTTTCCTTTCGCGAAGACGGTCCCTTGGACATGCGCATGAGCCTTTCGGGGATGCGCGCCGCCGATGTCGTCAACGGCGCCGACGAGCGCACTTTGACCCAGATCATCTTCCGTTTGGGCGAGGAAAAGAATGCCCGCCGCATCGCCCGCGCCATCATCGCGGCGCGTCCCGTCACCGGCACGGCGCAGCTGGCCGCGATTGTTTCAGAAGCGCAGGGTCCCGCCGCCCTGCGCCATGCCATTCATCCCGCCACCCGCACCTTCCAGGCGCTGCGCATTCATGTGAATGATGAGCTGGGCGAGCTGGAGCGCGGTTTGGAAGCGGCGCTCAACATTCTCAATCCCGAAGGCCGCCTGGTGGTGGTCTCGTTCCACAGCCTGGAAGATCGCATGGTCAAGCGCTTCCTGGCCGAGCGCTCGACCACCGCGCCGCATGCTTCGCGTCACGCCCCTGTTGGAGCGCCCGCGCACGCCGCCCATTTCAACCTGCTTCCCCGCCGCATGCCGTCGGCGGAGGAAGTCGCCAACAATGTCCGTGCCCGGTCCGCGACCCTGCGTGCCGGCATCAAACTGGCAGCATAGGAGAGACACATGGTTCGCATCCTGAACTTCTTCTGCGTGGCGCTGATGGGTTTCTCGATCCTGGCGCTCTACCATGTCTCGGAAAAGACCCGCGTCGCGCATGTCCAGTTGAACCAGGTCACGGCCACCATCGCCAAGGAACGCGGCGCCATCGGCGTGCTGGAAACCGAATGGCAGCATGTCGCCTCGCCCGAGCGGGTGCAAAAGCTGGCCCAGACCAAGCTGGGCATGGCCGACAGCGCCTCGGTCCAGTTGAGCTCGTTTCAGGATTTGCCGCGCCGCGGCGCCGAACCCGCGCCTTTGAACAACGCGCCGCTGCACAATGCCAGCGCGCAGATCCCTGCAGAATCCGGCATGTGAGGATATGAACGAGGTTCCCACTGTCTTTCAGCGGCGCATCATTATCGGAGCGGTGTTGTCCATCGCCGCTTTCGCGCTGGTGGGAATCCGCCTTGTCCATGTCACCCTGCTGAAATCCATCGATGGCGTGCGCGCCGCCGAGCAGGTGGTGGCCCGCGCCGACCTGGTCGACCGCAATGGCGAGCTTCTGGCGCGCGACCTGCCGGTCAAGGATCTCTATGCCCGTCCGAAAGTCTTTTGGGACAAGGCAGAAGCCGCGCGCGGCTTGGCGCAGGCGACCGGCGCCAGCGAGGAACGGCTGCTCAATGGCTTCAACAAAGCCAAAAACCCCTATGTGCTGATCGCCCGCCAGATCACCCCGGACACCGAGGCCAAGGTGATGCATCTGGGCCTGCCGGGATTGGAATTCGAGACCGGCGGCAAGCGCTACTATCCCGACGGGCGCAATGCCGCCCAGGTGATTGGTGTTACAGATCCCGACAATAACGGCGTGTCGGGCCTGGAACTGGGCTTGCAGGACGAGATTCACGCCGCCGCCGGCGGCAAGGTCGCCACCTCGATCGACACGCGCGTGCAATACATCCTGGCGCATGAGGTGAGCGCGGCGCGCGAAATGTTCCGCGCCAAGGCCGGCGCCGGCCTGGTGATGGACGTCAACAACGGCGAAGTGCTGGGCCTGGTGTCGGTTCCCAATTTCGATCCCAATGTGCGGCGGCTGGCGGCGGGCGATTCCACCCGCAACGCCATCGCCCAGGACATTTATGAGCTGGGCTCGGTGTTCAAGATCTTCAGCTTCGCGCTGGGCTTTGAAGACCACACCATGCGCCTGGATGAGACTTTCGCCATTGGTCAAGGCTACAAAATCGGCAAGCACATCATCCATGAAGCCGAGCGCATGCCCGCGACCTTGCTGGGCCGCGATGTGCTGGCGCAATCCTCCAATATCGGCACCGCCCAGATCGCGCTGCGCTCCGGCGGTGTGCGTCAGCGCGAATTCCTCACCCATCTGGGTCTGCTGCGCCCGGTGCAAAGCGAATTGCCGGAAACCGCGCGGCCTCTCTATCCCTCCAACTGGGGCACTATCGAAACCGCCACGGTCGGATTCGGTCACGGCATTTCGGTTTCGCCGCTGAGCTTCGCCACCGCCACCGCCACCGTGGTCAATGGCGGCCGCCGCATTTCGCCCACCTTCATCAAGCAAGCGTCCAGCGATTTGCGCGGCGAACAGGTGATCAAGCCCGAGACCAGCCAGGCGATGCGCGACCTGCTGCGTTACGTCGTCACCGACGGCACCGGCAAGAAGGCCGACATTCCCGGCTATGAGGTGGGCGGCAAGACCGGCTCGGCCCAGGTGCCCGGCCCCAATGGCCGCTACATCCCGCACGCCTTGCGCACCTCCTTTGCCGCCGTCTTTCCGGCCAGCAATCCCCGCTACATCGTGTTTGTCACGCTGGATCAGCCACATGGCACCAAGGAGACCTTCGGTTTCGCGCTGGCCGGTTATACCGCCGCGCCCATGGCCGGACGGATCATCCAACGCATCGCGCCGCTTCTGGGTGTCCCGAACAATGCGCCGCCGACCAAATTGGCCTCGGGTTACCCGTAATGACGCCATATTCGGATTCTATGCTGGGTCATAAGGCAAATACCGCCATGTCAGGCGTGAAAGATTTCACCGGCATCACAAGCGACAGCCGCAAGGTTAAGCCGGGCTATTTGTTTGCCGCCCTGGCGGGCAGCAAAACCGATGGCGCGAAATTCGTGAAGGATGCCGTGGCGCGCGGCGCCGTGGCGGTCATGGGTACGCCGGCGCTGGCGCAAGACGTCGCCGCCTTGGGCGTGCGCTTCATCGCCGAGGAAAATCCCCGCGCCGGCCTGGCGCATTATGCCGCCGCCTTCTTTCCCGGCCAGCCCGAGATCGTAGCCGCCGTCACCGGTACCAAGGGCAAGTCTTCCATTGTCGCTTTCCTGCGCGAGATCTGGACGGCGCTGGGCCTGCCCGCCGCCAGCCTGGGCACGGTTGGCGTCACGGGACCGAAAGGTTCGATGCCCTTGTCGCACACCACCCCAGATCCGGTGGAGATTCACGAATTGCTGGACAGGCTGAAACAGGATGGCGTGGATCATCTCGCCATCGAAGCCTCCAGCCACGGCTTGGACCAGCACCGGCTGGACGGGGTGACGATCTCGGCTTGCGGCTTCACCAACATCACCCGCGACCATATGGATTATCATCCCACCTTCGAGGACTATCTGGGCGCCAAGCTCCGGCTGTTCACGGAAGGGGTGAAGGACGGCGGCGTGGCCGTGGTCAATGCCGATGCCGCCCATGCCGAACGCTTCATTGACGCCGCCAGGGTGCGCGGGTTGAAACTGATCACCGTCGGCCGCAAGGGCGATACCATTCATCTGGATCGCCGCGAGGACCGGGGCGGCAACCAGGCCCTGACCCTGCATTATGGCGGGAAGATTTTTTACGTCGAACTGCCGCAGGCGGGTGAATTCCAGGCTTCCAATGCTTTGGTGGCGGCAGGGCTGGCAATTGGTCTTGGTGCCGATGCGGCAAAAGTCTTCAAGGCGCTGGAAGACCTCAAAGGCGCACCGGGCCGGATGGAAAAGGTCGCCTTCGCCAAATCGGGCGCGCCGATCTATGTCGATTATGCCCATACCCCCGACTCCCTGGAAAAAATCCTGGAGGCGTTGCGCCCGCATACGGCGGGAAACCTTCATGTCGTGTTCGGCTGCGGCGGCGACCGCGACAAGGGCAAGCGGCCCTTGATGGGCGCCGTGGCGGTGAAGCTGGCGGACGATGTGATCGTCACCGACGACAATCCCCGCAGCGAGGATGCCGCCGTGATCCGCAGCGAGATATTGGCCGCCGCCAAGGGCGCGCGTGAAATCGGCGATAGGGCAGAGGCCATTCAGGCCGCGGTGAAGGCATTGGGAACCGGCGATGTGTTGGTGATCGCGGGCAAGGGCCATGAGACCGGACAGTATGTGAAGGGTGAGGTTTTCCCCTTCTCCGACCGCGACCAGGCCATCGCCGCCGCCACCGCTTTGGGAGGCCGCGCCGCATGAGTCTGTGGAGCTCCGCCGAAGCCGAAGCCGCCACCCTGGGCAAGGCCAGTCGCGCCTTTGAAGTGTCGGGCCTGTCGATCGATACCCGCACCTTGAAAGCGGGCGATCTGTTCGTGGCGCTGAAAGGCGACAATCGCGATGGCCATGATTTCGTGCGCGCCGCGTTCGAGGCCAAGGCGGGTGCGGCGCTTGTGACCCATGCGCCTGAGGGTGCGAACGGTCCTTTGCTGACCGTCGGCCATACCCAGCGCGGCTTGGAAGATCTGGCGCGCGCGGCGCGGGCCCGCAGCAATGCGAAAATCCTGGCGGTCACCGGCAGCGCCGGAAAGACCACGACCAAGGAAATCTTGCGCCTGGCCTGCGATGCCTTGGGCCGCACCCACGCCTCGGCGGCGTCTTACAACAATCACTGGGGCGTGCCGCTGAGCCTGGCCTCGCTGCCGCGCGATGCCGAATACGGCATCTTTGAAGTGGGCATGAATCATTTCGGCGAGCTGAGGAACCTGGTGTCGTTTGTGAAGCCGCATGTCGCGCTGATCACCACCATCGCCCCCGCCCATCTGGAATTTTTCGGCAATTGCGAATCCATCGCCGACGCCAAGTCGGAAATTTTCGAGGGCCTGCTGCCTGGCGGCGCGGCCCTGATCCCGGCCGACAGTGTCTATGCCGAACGCCTGAAAGCCCGGGCGCATCAGGCCCAGGTCTCGCGCATTGTGACGTTCGGCCAAAAGGGCGAGGCCAAACTGATCTCTTTCACGCCGGAAGGTGACGGCATGCGTGTCGCCGCCGATATTCTGGGTGTCGCGGTGGACTGTTATGTCGGCGCCCCCGGCGCCCATATCGCCCAGAATGTGGTGGGGGCGCTGGCGGCGGTTTCTCTCTTGGACGGCAATGTGCTGAATGCCGCCGCGGCCTTGAAGAATTTCGCAGCCCTCAAGGGACGCGGCGCCCGCTTCCAGGCCGGCGGTGTGCATGTGATCGACGAAAGCTACAACGCAAATCCGGCCTCCATGGCGGCGGCGCTGGCGCTGCTTGGAACCTGCAAGAGCCGCAAGATCGCGGTGTTGGGCGACATGCTGGAAATGGGCGATGGGGGCATCGCCCATCATGCCGGACTGGCCGCGCCCATCGAGGCCAACAAGGTCGATCTGGTTTTCGCCAGCGGCAGCCAGATGAAGGCGCTGTGGGATGCCTTGCCCGCCTCGCGGCGCGGCGCCTATGCCGAGAATTCCGCCGCGCTCGCGCCCAGGCTGATGGCGGCGGTCAAGGCCGGGGACACGGTTCTGGTCAAAGGCTCCAATGGCGCGAAAATGTCGGTGATCATCGAAGCTCTTAAGGGCCAAGACAAAAAGGGAGCGCCGGCCTGATGCTTTATTACCTGTCGCTTCTCACCCACATGGACGATCTGGCCTTCTTCCGGCTGTTCAAATATCTCACTTTCCGCTCCGGCGCGGCGGTGGTGACGGCGCTGATGATCGCCTTCCTGATCAATCCCATGCTGATCCGCTGGCTGAAAGTGAAACAGGGCAAGGGCCAGCCGATCCGCAGCGACGGCCCGCAGCGCCATATCATCGAGAAGGCTGGCACCCCCACCATGGGCGGTCTGTTGATCCTGATCCCCTGGGTTGGCGCGACCCTGCTATGGGCCAATCTGTCCAACCGCTATGTCTGGATCGCGCTGCTGGTGACCGGCACCTACGGGCTGCTGGGTTTCCTGGACGATTATTACAAAGTCACCAAACGCACTTCGGACGGGCTCTCCAGCCGCATGCGGCTGTTGATCGAATTCGGTGTGGCGGCGCTGGCCACATCGCTGATCATGGGTTCGCAGACGGCGGGCCTGTCCGGCGTGCTGGCGATACCCTTTATCAAGACGGCGCTCATACCGCTGGGTCTGTTCTTCATCGCCATCGGCGTGTTCGTGATCGCGGGCGCCGCCAATGCGGTGAACTTCACCGACGGATTGGACGGATTGGCCATCGTGCCGGTGATGATCGCCGCTGCCACCTTCACCCTGATCGTCTATCTGGTCGGCAATGAACGCTTCGCCGCCTATCTGCAGATTCCCTATATCGAATATTCCGGCGAGCTGGCTGTGTTCCTGGCGGCTTTGGTCGGCGCCGGCCTGGGCTTTCTTTGGTACAACGCGCCGCCCGCCGCCATCTTCATGGGCGATACCGGTTCGTTGCCTCTAGGCGGGGCGCTTGGTGTGGTCGCGGTCGCGGTCAAGCATGAGATCGTGCTGGGTATTGTCGGCGGACTCTTTGTGGTGGAGACCGTGTCGGTGATGGTGCAGGTGATTTCCTTCAAGCTCACCGGCAAGCGCGTCTTCCGCATGGCGCCGATCCATCATCATTATGAACAGCTGGGCTGGACCGAGCCCACCATCGTGATCCGTTTCTGGATTGTGGCGGTGGTGCTGGCGCTGCTCGGCCTCGCCACTCTGAAGCTGCGGTGATTTGATGATCCCCAGCCGCGCCTTTGCCAACAAAACCGTCGCCGTTTTCGGCCTGGCCCGCACCGGGCTGGGCGCGGTGCGTTCGTTGGTGGCCGGCGGCACTTCGGTAATCGCCTGGGACGACAGCAGCACGGCGCGCGACCTGGGCGGCCAGGAAGGCGCGCAGCTGATGCCCTGGCGGGAATGGCCATGGGAAAAAATCTCCGCGCTGCTCTTGTCGCCTGGGGTGCCGCTGACCCATCCCGCGCCGCATGGCGTGGTTGTGCACGCCAACAACGCCAAAGTGCCGGTGATCGGCGATGTCGAATTGTTCGCCCGCGAAATCCGTCCCCAGGCCGATCAGCCGGGAAAGGCGCCGGTCATTGCCATCACGGGTACCAACGGCAAATCCACCACCACCGCCCTGGTGGGACACATATTGAACCAATGCGGGTTCAACGCCCAGATCGGCGGCAATATTGGCAAGTCGGTGCTGGAACTGACCCCGCCCACCGCCAAGACTGTCTATGTGCTGGAAATGTCCAGCTTCCAGATCGATCTGACCCCCGGCCTCAAGCCCGATGTCGGGGTGTTGTCCAACCTGTCGCCCGATCATATCGACCGCCACGGCAGCATGGAGAATTACGCCGCCATCAAGGCGCGCTTGATGAAGCAGACCGCCAAGGACGGCCAGGTGGTGATCGGGGTGGACGACGGTTATGCCTCGGCCATCTTCACCCAATTGTCGGCGTCGGGAGGGGCGCAGGCGCAGCCGGTTTCGGTGGGCAAGATTCTGGGCCGCGGCGTCTTTGTGGTCGACGGGATTTTGTATGACGCCATGGGCGCCAATGCGGTCAAGGTCATGGATATGGCCGCCGCGCCGCACCTTCCCGGCGCGCACAATTGGCAGAATGCGGCGCTGGCCTATGGCGTGGTGCGGCGGTTCATCAGCGACACCAAGGCGATTGCGGCGGCCATCGCCGGCTTCCCTGGCCTGGCGCATCGCATGGAAGATGTCGGCCATATCGGCAAGACCGTCTTCATCAATGACTCCAAGGCCACCAATGCCGACGCCACGGCGCGGGCGCTGGCGGTCTATCCGGACATATTCTGGATCGCCGGCGGCAAGCCCAAGGACGGCGGCATCGAAAGCCTGGCGGGCTTTTTCCCGCGCGTGCGCAAGGCCTATTTGATCGGCGAGGCGGCGGCGCAATTCGCCCGCAGCCTGGACGGCAAGGCGCCTTACGAAATGTCCGGCGTGCTGGAAGCGGCGCGGGCCAGCGCTGCTCATGATGGCGAGGCGTCTTCGGCGCCGGCGCCGGGCGTGGGTCTGTGGCCGGCGGGCGCCGCCTACGACCAGGGCGGCGTGGTCTCGGCGTGGGAGAACCTCGGCCGCAGCCTGGTCGCCAAACTGCCGCGCGACCAAAGGGCGGCGTCATGAACAGAGCCGACAAAAGCGGTTTCGCCAATTGGTGGTTCACCGTCGACCGGGTTGCGTTGCTTTGCATGCTGGTGCTGGCGGGCATCGGGCTCACCTTGGCCTTTGCCGCCAGCCCGGCGATCACCGGCGGGCCGCAGACGGCGGGCGATTTCCGCTATTCGTTGCGCCAGGTGACCTTTGCTTGCGGCGCCATCGCCATCCTGTGCGGCGTGTCGCTGCTCAATTTGCGGCAGGTGCGCATTCTGGCGGCGGTGACTTTCGCATGCGCCCTGATCGGCTCATTCCTGGTTCTGTTCGTCGGCGCCGACCTGTTGGGCGCGCGGCGCGAGCTGGATTTCGGCGCTTTCTCCTTGCAGCCGTCGGAATTCCTCAAGCCCAGTTTCGCCATTCTGGCGGCCGCGATTCTGGCCGACCGCCAGCCGATGAGCGTCCCCAAACCGGTGGCGACTTTCCTGCTTTTGATTCCCGCCTTGGCCATCCTGGTGCGCCAGCCCGATGTGGGTCAGACCGGTCTGCTCCTCTGCCTTTGGGGCGCGATGCTGTTCTTCTGGGGCATGTCCTTTATCTGGGTCGGCGCAGGCCTCGGCATCACCGCCGTTCTCGGCTTCATCGCCTATGAAGTCTTTCCGCATGTGCACCGCCGGGTCGACCAGTATCTGGGTCATTCCGAAACCGGTTATCAGGCGGGGCTGGCGCTCAAGGCTTTCGCCCATGGCGGCCTCACCGGGGTGGGCCCGGGCGCGGGCACCGTCAAATACCGGATTCCCGACGCCCATTCCGATTTCATCTTCGCGGTGGCGGGCGAGGAGTTCGGTCTTCTGCTTTGCGGCTTGATTGCTTTGCTGTTCTGCGTCCTCACCGTGCGGCTGCTGCTGCGCGCGGCTTCGGCGCGCGAGCCCTTTGCGCAGCTGGCGGGCGCGGGCCTGGGCATCGTTACCGGCGTGCAGGCCTTCATCAATATGGGCGTGGCGGTTTCGCTGTTGCCCGCCAAGGGCATGACTTTGCCGTTCATTTCCTATGGCGGCTCGTCCTTGTTCGCCGTGGCGCTGACCATGGGCTTCGCCCTGGCTGTGACCCGCCAGCGGCCGCAAATCCGCGCCACCATTCGCGACGATCCCAGCTTTTTTGCGGTGCGGGCATGAGTGTCATTGTCTTATCTGCGGGCGGTACTGGCGGGCACCTCTTTCCCGCCCAGGCGCTGGCGGGCGCGCTTGCGGTGCGTGGCCGCGACATTGTGGTGATGACCGACACGCGTTTTGCCAACTACGCCACGGCTTTTCCTTCGGCGCGGATCGAAACCGTGCCGTCGTCGCCCTTCAACGCCATCGCCGCGCCGTTCAAGATCATCGCCGGTGTCGCCATCGCCTTTGCCAAATTGCTGAAGCTGAAACCCGCCGCGGTGATCGGCTTCGGCGGCTATCCCAGCGTACCGGTGATGCTGGCCGCCAGTCTGGCGCGCCTGCCCACCGCCATCATCGAACAGAATGCTGTGGTCGGCCGCGCCAACCGGTTGGTGATGAACCGGGTCCGGATCGTTGCCGCCGCTTTTCCCATCGCCCGCTTCGCACCCACCGACAAATCCAAGATCGTGCTGACGGGAAATCCACTGCGCCCCGAGGTCGAGGCCTTGTGGGGTTCCCCTTACAATGCGCCGCAGGCCGATGGGCCGCTGCGCCTTCTGGTGTTCGGCGGCAGCCAGGGCGCGCGCGCCATGAGCGAGATCGTGCCCGCCGCGCTGACCAGACTGCCGCATGAGCTGAAAAAACGCCTGGCGGTGGTGCAGCAATGCCGCCCCGAAGACATCGAAACAGTGCGCCAGATTTATGCCAATGCCGAAATCCGCGCCGAGCTGCAGAGTTTCTTTTCCGACCTGCCGCGGCGGATGGCCGAAAGCCATCTGGTGATCGCCCGCTCCGGCGCCGGCACCGTGGCGGAACTGATGGCGATCGGCCGCCCCGCCATTCTGGTGCCTTTGCCGGGCGCGCTGGACGACAACCAGACCCCCAATGCGGAGATTCTGTCGCGCGCCGATGCCGGCTGGTGTGTCGCCCAACCCGATTTGACCCCGGATTCCCTGGCGCAAATGCTGACGCGGATTTTTTCCGATCCCGTCGGCCTGACCTTGCGCGCCGCCGCCGCCCATGCCCTCGCCACGCCGCACGCCGCCGAAAGACTGGCGGATGTGGTCGACGATCTTGTTAGGAAAGCCGCCTGATGGCCACCCCAGTCACCACCCGCGTTCCCTTGGGGATAGGCGCCATACATTTCATCGGCATCGGCGGCATCGGCATGAGCGGCATCGCCGAGATCATGCACAATCTGGGCTACAAGGTTCAGGGCAGCGACGCCGCCGAGAATGCCAATGTCAAGCGCTTGCAGGGTATGGGCATCAAGGTCCATGTCGGCCACAACGCCGACAATCTGAAAGACGCGCATGCGGTGGTCTATTCCTCCGCCGTCAAGCCGGGCAATGTCGAATTCGACGCCGCCCGCGCGCTCT